>JAVWLC010000430.1:1473-2093 GCA_036638175.1 Raoultibacter sp.
TCACCAGCGCCTGGACCCATATCAATAACGTAGTCGGCGTGGCGAATGGTGTCTTCATCGTGCTCAACAACAATGACGGTGTTCCCCAGATCGCGCAGACGTTCAAGCGTTGCAATCAAACGCTCGTTGTCACGTTGGTGAAGGCCGATTGAAGGCTCATCAAGAATGTAGAGCACACCCATGAGACCTGCGCCAATTTGCGTTGCAAGCCTAATGCGCTGCGCTTCACCACCTGATAGGGTTGCTGTTGCGCGCTCAAGGGTAAGATAATCAAGGCCAACGTCAACCAGAAAGCGCAGACGCGCCTTTATCTCTTTGACGATAGGACCAGCAATCTGTTCATGGGAACCCGTAAACTCAAGGCCGTCGAAAAACTCAAGGGAATCTGCGGCACTCATTTTGGTGACATCGTAAATACTCTTGCCGCCAACGGTTACCGCAAGGATTTCAGGCTTAAGGCGCATGCCACCGCAGGTCTGACAAGGAATGACCGCGAAGTACTGCTGATACTTTTCGCGTTGACCATCGCTTGAGGACTCCTGATAGCGGTGCATAACAGCAGCGCAAGCACCCTCCCAATCGATATACCAGTAGGTTTCACGCCCATCAACGGTGACGTA
>JAVWLC010000431.1:0-2089 GCA_036638175.1 Raoultibacter sp.
TACCAACCGAGCGATAGTTCTGCTCAAGCTTGACCGTGTGAGCTTCAGGATAATCGGTCTCAAACTCAAGAATGTTGCGCAGGTCAGCACCGCGCCACGAGTAAATGCTCTGATCATCATCGCCGACAACCATGATGTTCTTATGCTTCTCAGCAAGCAGGGTCGTGATGGAATACTGCGCGTGGTTGGTGTCCTGATATTCATCCACCATGAGGTAGCGGAAACGATCCTGATAGGCTTCAAGCACATCGGGATGGTTCTTGAGCAGGAGATACGCGTACATGAGCAGGTCATCGAAGTCGAAAGCGTTTGCTGCTTTCAGACGCTCTTGTAGGCGTGCGTAAATGCGTGCAGCAACCTTTGCGATAGGATCAACAGCTTGCGCTTCGAAGTTTCCTGGCACAATGAGTTCGTTTTTTGCCGTCGAAATGCGATTGCGCAGCGTGTTGACGGGATAGCGTTTCGGATCGATATCGAGCTCAGCCATGATGTCCTTGAACAGGCGCTTTGAATCGTCATCGGCATAGATAGTGAATGCCTTCGTGAACCCAAGGCGCTCAGCATCAGCGCGCAAGATGCGCACGCACATACTGTGGAACGTCGATACCCACATGCCACGCGAATTCGACCCTACAAGCGCACCCAAACGCTCACGCATTTCTGCAGCAGCCTTGTTCGTAAACGTGATGGCGAGAATTTGCCACGGGGCAACGCCCTTGTTTTCGATGAGGTTCGCAATGCGATAGGTCAGCACGCGTGTCTTTCCGCTACCGGCACCTGCCAGCACCAAAAGTGGTCCCTCAGTGCAGAGGACCGCTTCTTTTTGCGCGGGATTCAAAGAGTCAATATCGATTGGCATGGATTTCTTTCCTCAGGTGTTCGCTATTCAGGGAAACAAAGGCGGTCCCAACCGTGGGGCCGCCTTCTCAGTATACAAAATTAAGAGCTAAACGATCTTCTTGCCGAGCACAGCTGCAATCTCACGCAGCTCGGCAACCAAAACCTCGAACTGAGCAGGTGTCAGCTGCTGCGGTCCATCGGAGAGGGCCACAGGCGGATTGGGGTGAACCTCGATCATAAGGGAGTCGCAACCAGCAGCAACTGATGCCTTGGCCAGCGATGGCACCAGGTCACGCACGCCAGCGGGGTGCGAAACATCCACGCAGATTGGATAGAGGCTCTGCTTATGAACAACGGGTACCGCTGAAATGTCGAGTGTGAAGCGCGTTGCTGTTTCAAACGTACGAATACCGCGCTCGCACAGGACGACATTGTCGTTGCCCTCAGCGGTTAGATAATCGGTGGCAGCAAGCCACTCAGAAATTGTGCCCGCAAAGCCACGCTTATAGAGCACCATTTTGTGCGACTCAGCGGTAACGATGCCAATGTTTTTCAGCAAGCTAAAGTTCTGGAAGTTGCGAGCGCCTACCTGCAAGCCATCCACATACGAATGAACCAGCTCGCAATGAGCAGAGTCCATGACCTCAGTCAGGGTCAAAAGGCCGTGCTTTTCGCCAGAGTTCTTCATGATTTTGAGAGCTTCTTCGCCGAGACCCTGGAATGAGTGCGGGTTGGTGCGCGGCTTAAACGCGCCACCGCGAACCCACTTGAGACCAAGCGATGCAATACATTCTGCTACTTCGTCAAATTGCTCTGCCGACTCAACGGAACAGGGACCAGCATAGATGGTGATCTCATCGGTACGCGTCCCGTAGTCGGGCAGCGGTTGTGCTATTTGGGTATCGCTCATAAGGACGGCATCTCCTTCATGACTCGCAAGATTCCGACATAGATTTCACGAAGGTTGTCGTTATAAAGAGGGCCTTCGTTAAACGAATAGAGCTTATCGAAAATCTCCTCTTCACGCTTCGGATCATAGAGGCCCATGCGGGCTCCTGGCTTGAGCGAGCGAATGGCGAGCGAATGCTGCGTGCGCTCATTGAGCAGTTCGACGATCTTTTTATCGATCTCATCGATCTGGGCACGATGTTCTTGGATTTCAGCAAACGCTTTGTTGTCTTCAGACATCGCTGTTCCTCGTATATTCTTTCTGCCACTTCTTACGCTGTGGCCGCGTTCTTTACCTGAG
>JAVWLC010000432.1:0-2086 GCA_036638175.1 Raoultibacter sp.
CTACCCTCTTTATAACCAGCGATGGCATAGGTTGCCAATGCAGTGGCCTCTTCGACCGTTGGGTCGGCAGAAAGATCCCTGAATTCCAACACCGGATCAATCTGGCGGTAGTTGAAATAACCGATAGCCTTTTTACCGCAGGCGGCAATGGAAACATGCGCGCCTGCGGCTGCTTTTTCTTTCATGAGGCGCTCAACATAACGCAAAACGTTGCTGTTGAAACCACCTGCAAGACCTCGGTCCGACACCACAGCTACAATAAGCACATTTTTCACTTCATCATGCTTTTGCAGCAGTTCGTTTTCAGAGCCACCTACACGTTCGGCAACATGAGCCAAAATCTCAACCATGGAGGTAGAGTATGGCGTCGCAGCAGCCACGCGCTCATTAGAGCGGCGGATTTTAGCGGCGGCGACCATTTCCATGGTACGCGTGATCTGCTTCGTCGATGAGACAGAGCCGATACGCCTTTCTATGTCGTGAAGGTTAGGCATAATCTACCTGCCTTAAACCGCGTCAGAGGGCGAGAACTGGAGCTTGAATGCCTCAATAGCTGCACCCAAGTCGGACTCGATCGCGTCGGTAAACTTCTTTTCCTTCACAATGCTCTCGAGAATCTCTGGCTTGGAAGCACGAAGATAATCAAGCATTTCGCCGCGGAAACGCACTACGTCAGCAACAGGGATATCATCAAGGAATCCATGTGCGCCAGCATAGATAGCAACAGCCTGGGCTTCAACGGGCATCGGAGCGTAACGACCTTGCTTCAAGAGCTCGGTCATATGAGCGCCACGATTCAACTGATCTTGCGTAGCTTTATCGAGGTCGCTGCCGAAGGCGGTAAACGCCTGAAGCTCGCGATACGATGCAAGGTCAAGACGAAGCGTACCAGCAACCTGCTTCATAGCCTTGATCTGCGCTGAACCACCAACGCGTGATACCGAAATACCAACGTTAATAGCAGGGCGCTGACCCTGGAAGAACAAGTCGGTCTGCAAGAAGATCTGTCCGTCCGTGATAGAAATCACGTTCGTGGGGATATATGCAGAAACGTCGCCAGCCTGGGTCTCGATGATAGGAAGCGCGGTCATTGAACCGCCACCGTTTTCATCGGACATCTTCACCGCACGCTCGAGCAAGCGTGAGTGCAGATAGAAGATGTCGCCCGGATAAGCCTCGCGTCCCGGAGGACGACGCAGGGTCAAAGACATCTGACGATAAGCGACAGCCTGCTTTGTGAGGTCGTCGTAGATGCACAGGACGTGGCGGCCTGGATTCTCAGCGCTTGCTGGTTGTCCGTCTTCGCCGTTGTACATGAAGTACTCGCCCATTGCAGCACCAGCCATCGGTGCGATGTATTGCAACGGTGCAGAATCAGATGCTGAAGCGTTCACGATGATCGTGTACTCCATAGCTCCGTGATTCTCAAGGGTTTCGACAAGACCTGCAACCGTAGACGCTTTCTGTCCAACGGCGACATAGATACAAATCATGTCCTTGCCCTTTTGGTTGATGATGGCGTCAACAGCAATAGCGGTCTTACCTGTTTGGCGGTCGCCAATGATAAGTTCGCGCTGTCCGCGCCCAACCGGGATCATCGAGTCAATAGCGAGAATACCCGTCTGCATAGGCTCTTCAACCGGCTTACGCTCAATAACACCAGGGGCCTTAAACTCAACGGGGCGCATGCCCTCAGCCTTGATTGGACCCTTGCCGTCAAGCGGAATACCAAGTGGGTTTACCACGCGACCGAGCAATGCTTTGCCCGACGGTACTTCTACGATACGCCCAGTTGTCTTAACCTGGTCGTTTTCCTTGATTGCGGTGACTTCACCGAGGAGTACGGCGCCAACTTCGTCCTCTTCGAGGTTCTGAGCCAAGCCATAGACAACCTGGCCTTGCTGACCGACGAACTCAAGGAGCTCGCCCGCCATGGCATCTTTCAAACCGTCGACGCGTGCGATACCGTCTCCAATTTGGATTACGGTGCCAACCTCGCGTGATTCGACGCTTGTATTCAGGGCATCGAGTTGCTTGCGCAGTGCCTCGTCAATAGACTTTGCGGTGATTTCAGTCACTAGCATTC
>JAVWLC010000433.1:0-2079 GCA_036638175.1 Raoultibacter sp.
ACTCAATGGTGTGACCTCAAAGGCAATGGAAAACATCATGAACAATGCCGAGACTGATCCCGCAGTACGCGCGATCATCGTAACCGGCACGGGCAAAGTTTTCTGTGCTGGCGAAGATCTGTCTGAGCTCAGCTCGGGTGGCGAATGCCAGACCGTAACCGAGCATGGTTTCGGTGGCCTCACCGCACGTCTTTGCTCCAAGCCCGTTATCGCAGCCTGCAACGGTTCTGCTGCTGGCGGCGGAATGGAAATCGCCTTGTCGTGCGACATGGTTGTAGCAAACGAAAACGCTAAGTTTGGTTGCACCGAAGTAGGCTTGGGTATCATCGCCTCCACGGGCGGCATCGTGCGTCTTGCCCGCGACATCAATCGCAAGGATTGCATGGAACTTTTGCTCACCGGCAAGAAGATCAAGGCTCCTGAGGCTCAGGCACTCGGCTTGATCAACTACGTTGTGCCCGCCGAAGAGGTCATGGATCGCGCCATTGCTCTGGCTGAAGAATGTCTGAAGAACGCTCCTTTGGCACTGAAGTGGACCAAGTACGTTGTTCATGCCGCTGATCAAATGTCCGAAGAAGACGCTATGCGTTACAGCGATGCGGCCTATCGCTTCCTCGAGAAGACCGCCGACGGCATCGAGGGTCCTGCCGCGTTTGTAGAAAAGCGCACCCCGAACTGGCAAGGTAAGTAGGCAGTAGAGCACTAGCTCATAGTTGAGGCTTAATGGTCTCAACTATGAGGCTACAGCGAAAGCTTTTTATAGACAAAAGGCTGGACTCCCAACAAGGATGTCCAGCCTTTTTATTCGGTGCGCCCAATCATATCTGATGAGGACTCTCCATTGCCCGCTTGCTACTTCACGGTTACGTAGCTCGCATATTCTCCCAAAAGCGCTTCCCGGTCCTGAGCGGAGACTTCCCCAGCAATGGGATCTATGCTGGTGACAACAGCAACGTGATGCCCCGGAAGCATTGAAAGAGCACCGAGATTCTTCGAATAAAAGCGTCCTTGCGGCCCATACGAGTCCGAATAGCATACAACTTGAAAATGCTCATTTGTGCTCAGTCTCTTGACGCTGGTGACGTAGCCGAGACCAAGAACCACACCGTTATCGCCTGTCCCATCGGTTTTGTCGTAAGAATCATCGTACTGGTATTCAAAATCACCGAGCCATGATTCTGGCAAAACAATGGTGTAGTAAGGCGTATCAATCGTACGTTCACTTTGTTGCTGAGCAACCGCTTCTGCATCCTTTGCTTTTTGCGCTTCAGCTTCTTTTGCTGCTTGCGCAGCTTGCTCTGCATCTGCAACGCGCTTCGCTTCTGCCTTAATCTTTGCTTCCGCATCTTTGGAAGCCTGCGCAGCCTGCAAGGCAAAGTAATCGTAATCACCCGATTCAAAGCTTGTGACCGTGCTTGCAGGAGCGGCTGTAAGCCCAACAACAGCCACTGCTACTCCTACGAGCAGCAACACAATGACGAGAGAAAGAACGACAGCCTTAGTATTACTCTTTGTTGGTTTCATAACAGCACCCCTGATATGCTAGACGGAATCAACCACAGTCTCAGTATGTCCTGACTGAGCATGAATTTCAAGAATAGCAAATCAACAAGTGCGTACAATTTACTCGAGAGAGCTCGTCTCCAGCAGCGATTTACCCTTAGTTTCTGGCGCCATGAAAACCGACAGAACAAGGCCCAGGATCACCAATCCCGCCGCTATCAGCATAGTGGGACCTATGCCGTAAGTCGCCAGAAAGATCGGGGTTCCGTACGTTGCAATGATGGTGCCAATGCGTGAAAACGCAATGGCAATCCCAACTGCTGAAGCACGAACTTCGGTTGGAAAGAGCTCATTGGGATAAAGCCACTGCAAAATACCGGGTCCACCACTAAAGAACGCATAGAGGCCGAATCCAAGAATAATTACGATAATGGGTGCATCGGGAAAAAGCCCCAAAATCACTAGGCCAACTGCCATCAACAAAAGGCTTCTGATAAGCAAGGTACGCCGACCCATTGAGTTCAACCAAAACATTGCAGGAATGGAACCAATCAGGAAGAACAGACTTACGACACT
>JAVWLC010000434.1:0-2075 GCA_036638175.1 Raoultibacter sp.
CGTACCTCTGCTGAAATTCGTCCGCTGCATATCGTGCCAGGCTACTTGCCTCGCGTTCATGGCTCAGGTCTGTTCCAGCGTGGACAAACCCAGGCACTTTCGGTTTGTACCTTGGGTATGCTCAACGAATGGCAGCGCCTTGATACCATTGACCCTGCTGAAGGCAAGCGTTATATGCACCAGTACAATTTCCCGCCTTACTCAACAGGCGAGACTGGCCGTATGGGTGCTCCAAAGCGTCGCGAAATCGGTCACGGTGCTCTTGCTGAACGCGCTTTAATCCCTGTGCTTCCCGATGAGGATGAGTTCCCGTATACCATTCGCATCGTATCTGAGATCCTTGAGTCAAACGGCTCGTCTTCCATGGCTTCATGCTGCGGCTCAACGCTCGCGCTCATGGATGCTGGCGTGCCAATCAAGCGTCCCGTTTCTGGTATTGCTATGGGTCTTATCAAAGAAGGCGACGATGTTGTGATTCTTTCTGACATCCAGGGCATCGAAGACTTCCTCGGCGACATGGACTTTAAGGTTTGCGGCACCGAAGAGGGTATTACGTCTTTGCAGATGGACAACAAAGCTAAGGGTCTCTCACTCGATATTCTTGCTGCTGCCCTCAAGCAGGCACGTGAAGGTCGCGCGCATATTCTCAAGGCAATGCTTGAGACCATCGACGCACCTCGTGCTGAGCTTCGCGACACCGCGCCCCGTATTGAGACCATTCACATCCCTGTCGATAAGATCCGCGATATCATCGGAACGGGCGGCAAGGTTATTCGTGGCATCCAGGAAGAAACAGGCGCCACCATTGAGGTTCAAGAAGACGGCACCGTGCATATTGCTGCTGTTGAAGGCCCAGCTGGTGAGGCTGCTAAGGCAATCATTCTCGGCATCGTCAAAGAGCCCGAGATTGGTGAGATTTATGACGGCGAAGTTGTTGGTATCAAAGACTTCGGCGCATTCATTAAGTTGACGCAAGGCAAAGATGGTCTTCTTCATATTTCTCGCATGGCTAATGGTCGTGTTGCGAAGGTTGAAGATGTACTTGCCCTTGGCGATATCGTCAAGGTAGAGGTCATCGAAGTGGGCGACAACGGCAAAATCTCGCTTGATCGCGTTGATAAGCCTGAAGCCCCTGCATCATCGGGCGCTGACAATCGCCCTGGTCGTAGTGATCGTAAAGATCGCAGCGATCGCGGTGGCAATGACAGCAAGAACGATGGCCGCACCCCCCGTCGTCGTCACTAGTACGGACGCTTGTGCTCAGCGCAATCGACTAACGTTCACGGGAGGCTCGCAAGAGCCTCCTTTTTTAATGCTGTCGGAGGCGGGTAAAGCACATCTACCGAAATGAGGGTAGGCACTTGCGTCAAGCGGTGTATCATTCGTTGATCGAATAAAGAATGGAGTCATCATGATCAGAGTTGCTGTGTCCGGTTGCGCTGGGCGTATGGGAAAAACGGTTGTCGAGGCAGTCAGTGCTGCTGAGGATATGGAAGTGGTATGCGGCATTGATCCTCATGGTGCAGAAGCACCGTTTCCTGTGTATCCCTGCGTGCAGGATGCCGTTGATATTGCTCAGTTTGATGTACTGGTTGACTTCACGCAGCCCAATGTTGTTGCCGCCAACCTTGCGGTTGCGCTCCCCGCAGGCATCAATTGCGTTGTTGGAACAACGGGTCTTTCGAACGATGTGCTTGAAAAGCTCGCAGCAACAGCAACAGCAGGTGCGTGCTTGTTTTATGCTCCAAACTTCACAACGGGTGCAGTTCTCATGATGCAGTTTGCGCGCGCTGCGGCTCCTTATTTTCCAGAAGCTGAGGTTATCGAATTTCATCACGCGAATAAGCTGGATGCCCCTAGTGGTACAGCAGTTCGCACAGCGCAAATCATCGATGAAGCTCGCAATTTCCACAGCACAGCCCCTGGTTCTGAAACCGAGATCAATGGTGCCGAGGGAGCGCGTGGAGCGCTTGTTGAGGGCGTGCCCGTTCATTCAGTTCGCTCGATGGGCTTTGTTGCAAGCCAAGAGGTTATCTTTGGCTCCATGGGTCAATCGCTCACTATTCGCCATGATT
>JAVWLC010000435.1:0-2032 GCA_036638175.1 Raoultibacter sp.
GAAGGAAGCCGCAAAGCCCACAGCTGAAAAGAAGCCAGCCGCTAAGAAGGCTGCTCCTAAGAAGGACGCCGATGCTAAGCCTGCAGCTGAGAAGAAGCCTGCAGCTAAAAAAACTGAAACTAAGTCTGAAGACGCTGAGTAGCGAAGGGAGGATTCGATATGGCACACAAGAAAGGTCTTGGATCAACCCGTAACGGTCGTGATTCAAACGCACAGCGATTGGGCGTTAAGCGTTTCGGTGGCGAAAGCGTGATCACTGGCAACATTATCGTTCGTCAGCGTGGCACCCATTTCCATCCTGGTGATAATGTCGGACGTGGCAAGGACGACACTTTGTTCGCCTTGTGCGACGGAACCGTGGAATTCACCAAGGGTAACCGCCGTAAAGTACACGTTCGCCCCGCCGTTGAAGCATAAGCGCTTCGGTAGCGTACAACTCTCATGTACATGGATGCCCCTTGCCGATGGCAGGGGGCATTTTCATATACAATGAACTGATTCTGTGATTCGAAAAAGAAACGGGTTCTCATGTTTGTCGATAAAGTGCGCATATTCGTAAAAGGTGGCAACGGCGGTGCTGGATGCATGTCGTTTCGTCGAGAGGCGCACGTTCCAAAAGGTGGGCCCGACGGTGGAGATGGAGGTCACGGTGGCAACGTAGTCGTTGTTGCTGACGCAGGCTTGTCTTCGCTTATTGATTATCGCTTCAAGCATCACTTCAAAGCAACGCGTGGCACACACGGAAAAGGCTCCAAGATGCATGGCGCCACTGGTGAGGATATGGTCCTCAAGGTGCCTGTTGGTACGCTCGTGCGTGAATACAACGAAGAAACGGGCGAAACAGGCGAGGTTATTGCCGACTTGACCCATGATGGCGAAAGCATTGTGGTAGCGGAAGGCGGCATGGGGGGCCGAGGGAACATTCACTTTGTTACGGCAACTCGTCGTGCTCCTGCGTTTGCGGAGCTTGGTGAACCTGCTGATGAAGGTTGGATTGAGCTTGAGATGAAACTCATGGCCGATGCTGCGCTTGTTGGCGTGCCGTCTGCGGGCAAGTCTTCGCTCATTGCGAAAATGAGTGCTGCTAAGCCAAAGATTGCCGATTACCCTTTTACGACCTTGGTGCCGAACCTTGGGGTTGCTCGCAGTGGTGATTACAGCTTTGTTGTGGCTGATATTCCTGGATTGATTGAAGGCGCTCATGAGGGCAAAGGGCTCGGGCACGAATTCCTGCGCCACATAGAACGCACGGCGCTTATCGTGCATATTGTTGACTTGAGCGGCGGATTTGAGGGGCGCGATCCCCTTGAGGATTACCGTATCATCAATGACGAGATCGCTCGCTATGACGATGACCTTGCCTCACGGCCGCGTATTGTTGTGGCAAACAAGATAGATGTGGCAGGTACCGAAGAAGTTGCCGATAAACTGGCTGAACAAGTAAAACAAGATTCCATCGCTGCTGCGGGCGGAGATGAATTTGCTGAAAGCTCCATTGATCCTAAGCTGTATCGCATCAGTGCACTGACAGGCGAAGGTGTTGACTCGCTCAAGGCAGCCATTGCAGAAAAGGTTCGTGAGCTGCGTGAGGCTGCTCGTGCAGAGCTTGCGGGTACCGTGCAATACGATCATGTGTGGGAGCATAAGCGCGAACAGCGCGATAAGCGCTTTGAAGTTGTGAAGCTCTCTGATGGCATCTTCCGCGTACAGGGCCCCATGATCGAACGTATGGTTGTGCAGACCGACTGGGACAACGATGAGGCGATTGCCTTTTTGCAGCACCGCTTGAAGCGCGCAGGTGTTGAGAAGGCGCTTGAAAAAGCGGGAGCCGTTGATGGTGATGAGATTCGCATTGTAGGACGTTCGTTTGAATTTGAATCAGCTCAGACGGCTGAAGATGTATATAAGGACCTCGACTTTTAGGACGGGATTGTCGTGAGCAGGAAACTGGTCATTAAAATCGGTTCGTCGACGTTGACGACGAGCGAAAGCTCAATCGACTACGACTACATGCGTATGCTGGTTGACCAGG
>JAVWLC010000436.1:0-2031 GCA_036638175.1 Raoultibacter sp.
GTATCCTGTTCAGATGGAAATCGAGAAAACACGCGAGCTCCCAAAGCCTGATGATGCCCCTGAAGATTACCAGCCTGAATTTGAGCACTATCGTGAACTCGATACCATCAACTCTATGATTCCCATCTGGAAGCGCCCAAAATCAGAAGTGAGCCAAGAGGATTACAACGAGTTCTACAAAGCAGACTTTCATGACTTTACCGACCCGGTTCGCACGATCTCGATTCATGCCGAGGGATCGTTCTCGTACGATGCACTTTTATTTGTGCCAGGTCGTGTACCGTTTGACTTGTACAGTAAGGACTTTGCGAAAGGACTTGCGCTCTACAGCTCAAACGTACTGATTATGGAAAAATGTGAGGAACTCCTGCCTGACTATTTCAATTTTGTGCGTGGCGTTGTTGATAGCCAGGATCTCACGCTTAATATCTCGCGCGAAACGCTTCAACACAACAGCCAACTGCGCGCTATTGCCAACCGAATAGAAAAGAAGATTAAATCTGATCTTGCCGATATGCGAGACAACGATCGCGATGGCTACGAGTCGTTTTTCGAGAATTTTGGAAGAGGTCTCAAATTTGGTATCTATTCGAGTTATGGAATGAAGAAAGATGAACTCGCCGATTTGCTGCTGTTCTATTCTGCTAAGCAGCAAAAGATGGTGACGCTCGACGAATACATTGCGGCTATGAGTGCTGATCAAGAATCGATATTCTATGCAGCGGGTGATTCGGTTGATCGCTTAGCTAAGATGCCCATTGTGGCAACCGTGCTGGCAAAAGGGTATGACGTTCTTTTGTGCACGGATGATGTTGATGAATTCTGCATGAACGCCATGGCTGAGTATGGTGAAAAGATGCTTAAGAACGTTGCAAGTGGCGATCTTGGTCTTGAAACCGAAGAAGAAAAAGCTGCTGCTGAGGCCATCGAGAAGGATAATGAGGCACTGTTTACTGCCATGAAAGAATCGCTGGATGGCAAGGTTACGAAGGTTTCGGTGTCGACGCGCTTGAGTGATTCGCCGGTAGCCATCACAACGGAAGGTTCTATCTCGCTTGAAATGGAACGTGTCTTGTCTTCGACGCCTGGTAGTGATGAACTCAAGTCTGAGCGCGTCCTTGAGCTCAATGCCGATCACCCGATTTTTTCAGCGCTCAAAACGGCGCAGGAGTCAGGTGATGACGAAAAGGTTAAGCTCTATACTGATATCCTTTACAACCAAGCATTGCTCGTTGAAGGCATGCCCGTCGACGATCCCATTGCTTATGCGCAAGCCGTATGTAAGCTGATGGCATAGGAGAAAATATGGTCGAAACCCCCGATGTTGCTGATGAGCTCACCGAGATAGGTGATCTCTTTGCGGCGACAGTTGATGAGCGTGATGTTGAATCAACGGTATATGCGCTCTTAGTCGGGGGTGATCATGCTGAGCACGCTGATCTTTCACGCCTCGAACTTTCGCGATCGCGCTTGCTGCGCTGTGTTTATGCGGCATGTGATTTCTCGAATACCACATTTGAAGATGTGGTATTCGAGCAGTGTGATTTTTCGAACTCAAATTTTAGTGCAACGTATTTCCTTCGTTGTGAGTTTATATCCTGTCGATTTGTTGGTACCGACTTCAGCGAAGGCATGCTTAAGCATGTTGGAGCACGGGAAACGTCGTTTCAGTATGCGAGTTTCACAAAAGCGGGCTTTGAGCACTGCTCGTTTTCTGAGTGTGATTTTTCGCAGGCATCCATTGCCGAGGCAGACATAAAGTCATTTGAGGCATCAAACTCAAAATTCTCAAACGTTGATTTCTTTAGGACCAGCTTGCGCGATGTAGACCTTTCGGGAAACGATATTGCTGGTTTTCTCGTATCTGACACCATGCGCGAGCTTCAAGGATGCATCATGGACCCGTATCAGGCGGCTTCGGTGGCTCGTAAGCTTGGCATTGTTGTGAAAGAGTAGACTAAAGCAACACTGGGCAACATCCGTGCGTCATCTGCGAAACACCGCGTTGCCATCCAGGGTTAAACGGTATAA
>JAVWLC010000437.1:0-2029 GCA_036638175.1 Raoultibacter sp.
GTAGGAAAGAGCCGTTGGGCGGTGAGTATTGCGAGCAAGCTGAACACTCTCCCATGCGCGGTTTGCTGTAGGTGAAGATGCGGGAGCACTCAGTCCAAAGCCTTCAATATCAAGCAGTGTTCCATCTTCAGCATCAAAGCCTCCTTTAAGCAAGGATTCTAATCGCTTCTGAGACGCTTTCTGCTTACGTGATTGACCGAATAGCGATCGTAAGCCCGTCTTCGACCCAGGAGCCTTAAGACGGAGCGACGCCGCCGAGAAAGCACGCCGCAGCTGGGGTAACCTACCGTACGTCACCGTATTGTAGGTGCCTCCCTCCCCCACAAGGTTTTCGCAGACCGCCGCGTAACTAATAAGCGCACCATCTTCAAGCAGGCACCGCTTCGAAGTCGCCTCATGAATAGCGATACAATGAGCAAGCTTTTCGCGCAAATCTTCACGCGGAACAATTGCATCAATAAGCCCATGTTCGAGCGCAAACTCAGCAGTCTGAAATCCTTCAGGTAGTTCCTGTCGAATAGTGTCGCGGATAACGCGCTGACCCGCAAAACCAATAAGGGCTCGAGGCTCCGCAAAAATGATATCGCCCTGCATCGCAAAGGATGCCGTCACGCCACCAGTTGTAGGATCAGTGAGCACAGAGATATACAGCAGACCCGCACGCGCATGCTCCGCAAGAACGCACGACACCTTCGCCATTTGCATGAGCGAAGAAAGTCCCTCCTGCATACGGGCTCCACCTGAGGCCGTGAAGATAACAAGCGGCAATTCCTCACGCGTCGCACGCTCTACGGTGCGAGCAATCTTCTCGCCCACAACCGAACCCATCGATCCCATGAAAAACTGTGAATCCATGAATGCAAGCGCGCATCGCATACCTGCGATACTTCCCGCGCCACAGCAAACAGCCTCATCGAGGCCGCTTTTTTCACGAGCCGCAGCAAGTTTTTCGGGATATCCCGCAAAATCAAGAGGATTGGTTTGCTCAAGATCTCGCTCCCACTCCTCAAAACTATCGGTATCAAGCAAATCACGAATGCGCTCAATTGATGACATGCGGTAATAGCCTGTGCAAGCAGGACAAACACAGTGGCTCGCCGCCAATCTAACACTATCGAACATCAGTCCACAATGAGGACACTGATGCCACGTGACAGCTTGCTCAAGTGCACTACCGGCACAAACAAGCCATCCACTCTGCGGAATGCTCGCAGACACCGCCTTAAAGACAGTGATGCCGCGCGTGGCAGCAAGATCGCAAAAATGCTGATCATCACCGAATTCCGCATCAAGAACGAAGACGACACGAGCGCCGCTCTGCTCGCATGCCTGCAAAATTGCATAGCTATTCACGAACAGTGCTTCAGAAAACGTCTCCCCGATTTTTACCGCTTCGGCTGCAAAGCGCGTGTAGGTTGCATCAGGATTTTTTCCCGCATAAACAGCTACTGGCGAAAGATCAGTCTCCGAGCAAGCACGAATAACACGTTTTGCGTATTCACCGTGTCCGGCAACAAGAACTCGCGGACCCCGCTCGACCAAACCATCAGCCCCGAGAACAGGGACTGTTCCACCAAATTCCTGGGCAATCTTTTCGAGACTGTAAGCTATTTCCACCGAGCCAAGAGCTCCGACATTCGTACCGTGAGCCGCAAGCAGTTCTTCAGTTGAAACCCCAGCTACCCACTCGGGCTTAGTTCCTTGATACGGGATAGTAATGTAATCTTGGCGATTGCGCTTAGCCACGATACGCTCCTTCAACTACTTGGCACTCTTCGGTATATCGAGCACATATTTTTGGGTTGCACTTGCGCACACAGCTCCATCCACACGGGCTTCAACGTCTGCCACACACATGCGTGAGGATGATTTTACGATGCGAGCCTCAAGGGTGATCGTATCGCCCGGATTCACTTGATTACGAAATTTAGCCTTATCAATACCTGTCAAAAATCCGACAGCTCCCTCTGCGCCACGATCAACCAGAATACAAAACGATGCAGTCTGGGCAAGCGCTTCCATGATGAGC
>JAVWLC010000438.1:0-2029 GCA_036638175.1 Raoultibacter sp.
CATCTCAAGCGTGACGCCGTGGAGAGGATCATTGGGGTGTTGAGCGGGGGCGGGTTTTTCGGTGGACATGCATCCTTCTATTCTCTTAGAAAATCTGATTGCTCCCATAGTAGCGCAATTCTAGCTTGTCTATGCGCGGCCAGTCTTTCTGATGTCCTTATCGCGATACATGGCTGCATCTGCGGTATCAAGGAGCGTCCAGTAATCTGATCCATCTTCAGGGTAATGAGCAAAGCCAATACTGCCTGAACAAATGATTGTATCGCCATCGATTTCGACTGGGGTGCTCAAAAGCGTGCTGATTGCTCTTCCTCGTTCGAGGGCTTCTTCGGTATCCATGTTTTCAAACAAGAAGATGAATTCATCTCCACCGTATCGGTAACAATGGTTGGCTGTAAGGGGGCTGCCTTGGAACAATTGCGAAACGTGCTGAAGCAAAAGATCGCCACCGCTGTGACCGTAGATATCGTTAACTTCCTTAAATTTGTCGAGGTCAAGGAAAAGGATTGCAATACCTTTGCTTGTTGTTGCTAGGTTTGCAAGGGCATGTTCGATATCAGTTTCCAACCTGCGTCTATTGGGTATGCCCGTGAGCATGTCGGTATAAGCCATGCGTTCGACCAAGAGCTCATTGCTTTTTGCTGCACTGATGTTTGTGCTTGAGATTACGTGAGCAAGCCGTCCATCGGTCCATTGGAATGCTGCGCTGATAACACGGAACCATTCCCCATCAAAGGGGCGCTGATAATCCCATGAATACGTTTTGCTCGGATTACCTTGTTTGTCAATCAAATACTTTTTCGGGCAGTATTCGCACTCGCTTGTTTTGTCGTCATAGAGCGCCATGAAGCAGGTCTTGTTTTTCATGGCATCCCAGCCTCCATATGGAGCGGCCATGGATTTATTCGCGTACAGCATCTCATGCGTGTCGAAATCGTTCACATAGATATCGAAACCGATATGGTCCATGATACTTTCGAGTGTTGATGTTGTGTATTCAAGTTTTCGCTGGTAGATGCGAAAACGTGCGTGTTCAGCAAAAGGGATTAGTATTGTTTTGAGCTGTGCGAGTCTTTCGGCTTCAAGAGCGAGATGCTTGCGTTTATCAGCCATGCCCATGCAGCCGATAACAGTCTTGGACTCGTTGAAAATGAAAAGCATGCACAAACTCGAAGCGCCAAAAAGATCACAGAGTGCTTGTGCTGTGCTGCTGTTGGTGTCTTCGACTGAATCTGTGTAGCAAAAAGGCGCCTGGGCGAGACCTGCCGATTGATCAGCATCAAAGACCGTCTCAAGAGAGAATGATCCGGGGAGCTGATCGTGGTGATGCGTTGCTGTGTGCTCTTGTAGAACGAGTCGACCAAAAGGATCATGCTCATAAATAAAAGCGCTGCCATACGCAAAATAGTCTTTTGTTTCATTGAGGGCTTCGAATAGCAGGTGGTCACTGCCTTCTTCGCTAACCGACTTAATAACATCTGAGAGCAGTTGATAAAACACAGAGGAATCGCTTGTCCGAGAGTCTGTTTCTCTTGGGCTCATACGTAGCGGCACCTATCGCTAAGGGGAAATGAAATGATACTGCTCATATATTACTTAAACAGCAACTTTACCACCGAGGCACTTCCTTCGCAAGACTACATCCGCTCGAGGCAGTGCATTTGCAAATGAGCATGCGAGCTGTAAAGCTCGGGCATAACGCCTCGTGGTTCTCTTAGTCCAATCGTTTTTCTATGAACTTGAGTACTGCATCGGCGAGGATTGCGAGACCGCCTGCAAGAAGTGAACCCCAAAGGATTTTGACCATATTCATGGTTCTGAGTCCGTCGAATAGAAGTGTGCCTATGCCCCCGGCGTTTATAAGTGCAGCGATAGTGATAATGCCAATGGTTGAAACGGTGGCAAGCCGAATGCCGGTAAACAGGACTTTCTTTGATAGAGGAATTCTGATCTTGATGAGGATCTGTAGCGTGTTCATGCCCATCCCCGTGGCTGCTTCAATAATGGATGGATCAACGCTCTCAAGACC
>JAVWLC010000439.1:0-2000 GCA_036638175.1 Raoultibacter sp.
TGCCTCGATGATCTCTTCACGGGTGATAGCCATGATGGTTCTCCTTTTTTTCTTTGCCCGCATACGTGGCGGGATAATTATACTGTTTCGTTGTCGGTGCCATCAGGCAGCCGACCTTATGCTGCCCTTAAGCAGCGGGTTTCTGCTCCGCAATCTGGTTGACGCAGCGAGCAAATGACTCCATGGGAGCATTGAGCACGCGAACGATCTGAACCAACGGATTGTTGATCGTGCCGAGCAGCTTGGCAATGAGTTCTTCGCGAGAGGGCAGTGAAGCAATTGCTTGTACCTGCTCTGCATCGACGAACGAACCGTCCATCATGCCGCCTTTGATAACGAGGTTCTTGTTGGCTTTCGCGAAATCCTTCAAGGCTTTTGCGGAAGCAACAGGATCCTCGCCCGTGAACACGAACGCAGATGGACCTTCAAGAACCTGATCCATATCAGGAAGCTCGAGCTCAGCCAAAGCGAGATGCATGAGCGTGTTCTTGTAAACCTTCAGACCAGCTCCTGCTTCACGAATCTTGCTACGCAGGTCAGAGACTTCTTTCACGGAAAGACCGCGGAAATCAACAACCCACATTGCATGCGCAGAACCGAGATCCTCTTTGATCTTAGAAAGCGTTTCAATATTGTGTGCGTTGGGCATTAGTTACACCTCCTTTTCCATTAACTCAGGTTCCGACCCTGTGTGGTGGGCGAATCTTGAGCCAAGGCAAAAGAAACGACCTCTGATGCACAATGACAGCAGAGGTCGTAAACTTCAGTCTACAAACCACCTCGGCGGGCCGCTTTTGCGATTAAACCTTTCGGTACCTGCTGTCTTGGGCAGCGGAACAATTTTCATTACATACGCTTAAGAAAACGTACCTTTTCATTTTAGGCAGTTCCAAAGTGAAGTCAAGAAATTTCTCTTCGAACGCACAGCAAAACACATCACGGGCCTCCGCACATCCAAGCAAGCAGAAACCCGTGACCGTCATTCAATTACATACCCAGGTTACTGCGTAGCACCTGCTTGCGCATCACTGCCCGCCGCCTGGTTACCAACAGCAGCCTCTGGTGCACCCGAAGCCTGTTTCTCATCGCTTGCTGGAATCAGGGCATTTGGATCAACCGAAACCTTTGGTTCAAGAATCTCTTCAGCAGGACATATGCCATCACCATCGAGATACGTGAACTTAATCGCATCTCCCTCAGCATACCCCACGATCGCCAACATGCGCGGAAGAGCAAAGTCATAGAGCTTATCGTCTTGGGCAAGCTTCACATAGAAATGCGAGTTACCATCAACAACTGCCGTCACAATGCGCTCAATAGTTCCTTCAGCCTCAGTGGTAATGCTCGTAGCTCCCTCATCAGCAAGCTCAACACCATTGGTTGCCAGAAGCGCTTTGTATGCCTGCTGACATTCTTCAACGGTATTGCCCACCGCGACGTTTTGATACCGCTGAATATCAAGCATAGCGAACATTTTCACCAGCCCCGCGTTATCCTTTAGCGCCATAAAGTAGGTCGGCTGCCCGCTTATATTGATCAAAAGCGGGAACGTTGCACTGTAGCCCAAGTGCTGCACCTGGCCCTCGGCAGACCTCATCGCCGAATCCTCCGTCGCTCCCGCGACTGAATAGAAATGCGATTCGGCCGTACGCTGATTCACCAGCACAAACCCGATGATCGAATTATCGGCAGTAGCCGAGGTGATGCCAGAGTAGACCCAAACATCATCATCCTTGGCAATATAGTTATAGCCAAGTTGGCCATTGGTTCCCGGAGTTGTCTGCACAACACCCGACTGACCGAGCCATGAGTTGATCCAACCCTCAGAATAAGCGCCACTCCAGTTGTATTGTTCAACAAGCAAATCAGCAGGATACACACGGTCAACCCACTGCGGAACCTCGTCAACAGGAAGGTCAGTCATCTCGCCTGTTGTTGCATCACACATAACAACACGCTGGATGGTTTTACCACCAAACAAACCAATGGTACGATCCTGA
>JAVWLC010000440.1:0-2000 GCA_036638175.1 Raoultibacter sp.
CTTCAGAAGGCATAGGACAGGAGAAACCATGCGCAGGATTATCTTGCAACCAGGCGAACCGTTCAAAGAAAAAGACCTCAATCGCACCGGTGCATTCAACGCCGAGGCACTCATTGCAGCAACGAGTATCGTTGAAGACGTGCGCACGCGCGGCGATGAAGCCCTGCGCGAATACACCGCACGTTTTGATGGCGTTACGCTTGAAGACTTCCGCATACCTGCTGAAAAAATCGACGAAGCTATTACCAACGTTGATCAAAAAACTGCCGAAGCGCTGCGCCACGCCGCCCGTCAGATTCGCGATTTTCACGAACGCCAGCGCCAACAAAGTTGGTTTACGGTCCGTGAAGATGGGGCTCTGGTGGGAAGTAAGGTCGAGCCTCTCGAATCGGTGGGTATCTACGTGCCAGGTGGACGAGCGCTCTATCCGTCATCTGTCCTGATGAATGCCCTTCCCGCAGCGGTTGCAGGTGTGCCGCGCATCGTGTGCGTTACGCCTCCCACCAAGACAGGCGATCTTGACCCTGCCATCCTTGAAGCATGTCGTATTGCGGGTGTGACTGAAATCTACGCAGTGGGTGGAGCACAAGCTATTGCTGCACTTGCGTACGGAACTGAGAGTATTGCGCCCGTGTCAAAAATCACAGGGCCTGGAAACGCCTTTGTGGCAGCCGCCAAAAAGGTTGTGTCGGGCGATGTGGGAATTGACATGATCGCGGGCCCCTCTGAGGTGTGTGTCGTGGCCGATGGGACCGCTGAAGCAGCACTGGTCGCCATTGATTTGATGGCACAAGCCGAGCACGACCCGCTTGCAAGCTGCTATCTTGTCACGTTCTCAGAAACTTATGCTGATGAAGTCGAAGCGGCTATCGAAGAACACATGGCATCTTCGACGCGCGCCGAAATTACAAGCGCATCGCTTGCTGATCAGGGGATTATCATTGTGTGCCCCGATCTTCAAACGGCCATGGACGCCGTCAATGTGATTGCGCCTGAGCACCTTGAAGTTCATCTTGATCACGCGTTTGATACGCTCGGCATGATTCGCAACGCAGGTGCTATTTTCTTGGGAGCTTGGACGCCTGAGGCCGTTGGTGATTACGTTGCGGGCCCTAACCACACGCTCCCAACGGGCGGTACTGCGCGCTTTTCTTCGCCCCTTTCGGTTGATGAGTTCATTAAGAAGTCGAGCGTCATTCAGTATTCTTCAGCTGCGCTTGCCAATGATGCCTCGGCCGTTATGGCCATAGCACAGCACGAGGGTTTGTGGGCTCACGCGAAAAGCGTAGAGCTGCGCTGCAATCTTATGAAAACAGGAACCTTAGACGGAAGCGAATCCGCCAATGAATAGCGTCAAGCAGAGTTCACCTCGGCTCGAAAGGCTTGTTCCCTATGATCCGAAATACTTGCCTGCCAAGGCGTATCTTTCGGCCAATGAGAACCCGCAAGATGTTTCTGAAGAGGTGCGCCGCGAGGTCAACAAACGCATAAAAGCTCTGCCGTTTAATCGCTACCCTGATCCTTTGGCCAACAATCTTCGCGACATGATTGCTGAAGCAAACGGTCTTGAGCGCGAAAACGTGCTGGTGGGCAATGGGGGAGATGAGCTGCTCTTCAACATGGCGCTGGCCTGGGGCGGGGCGGGTCGCACGTTTCTTACCATGCCGCCAACGTTTTCGGTGTATGAGCAAAACGCCCGACTCACGGGAACTGAAGTGGTAGCTATTCCACGTCGTGCTGATTACTCGATCGATGAAGAAACGGTGCTTGCGCGTGTTGCACAAGGGGATATCGATTTCATCATTATCGCGAGTCCGAACAATCCAACGGGCATGCTTGCCAATGAATCGTTCCTACTCAAACTCCTTGATGCAACCGATGCGCTTGTGATGGTTGACGAAGCGTACTTTGAGTTCTCGCGCTCAACCATGCGGCCCTATCTTGCACAGCACAAAAACCTTATCATCCTACGTACGTTTTCGAAGGCATTCAGCCTTGCG
>JAVWLC010000441.1:0-1988 GCA_036638175.1 Raoultibacter sp.
TGGATGCGATCATTGTCAGCAGTAAGAGTGCTTGCAAACATCCGTTACTTACTCCGGGCCGTTAGCCCTTCCGCAATGTGCCAGAAGCGGACATTGATGCTTTAAGTCAACTCAGAATGTGAGCCGAAATACTTCTGTGATAAAAGAGAGTATCCAGCAGTTATGCTTGGAACCTGACGGAGCAGAAAATGAAAACGCAGAAGCGATGCATGGAGTACGTGTTCATAGTGGCCAATGACCGCAAGCTCAGATGATAAATTCATCTTTATATCGGCTCACGGAACCAAAACATTCATTCGAGCAAGAAAACGAGATTTGCGGGAAGAATAGAAGAAAATGGCTGGCATCATGAAAAGGTCGTTGCTGGTAAACGCTTGTGCTCTCATAAATGAGGATTAAATCGCACCTTCCCTAGAAAATGACCTAGTCACTTTCGAAGCCAAAGTCGGTTAGATGGACATTGTTCTTTTTGAGCCAGTCACGAGACTCATTGTCAGAGAGCCTCCATTCACGTAGCCACTCTTCTCTTCCGGCCGATTTTAGGTCTGCAATGATATCTTCATTTGGGCGGCCGAGGCGAATGCGGCATACGGCACGGTTAAACTCATATTCGCGAAACCTGGTGTCCCCCGTCCGATCACGAATGCTAATCGCCGTAGAAAGTTCCTCCTCAGCTTTTGCCCAGTCTGGGTTGTGTTTATCCTTTAATGCGAAGGCCAGTTGTCCGTGGTTGCGGTGGTATGCGCCAGCTTTATCACAATTTATAAGTGCGCGAAAAACAGGGATTGATTTTTCACATTGCTCGACATTCTGTCGTGCGCGGACAGCATCGTAGAAGACCCGGACCCTGCTGTGCCGAGAGGCACTCGCAATGGCCTTATCGAGTTCTTCCTGTGAAGGACCTGGGTCACCATGACCTTGTGTTAGTTGACGTGTCACCAACGCCACCGCAGTAGAATCCGCCCGGACCTCAGCCTCGAATTTATTAAGTCTGCGCTCAACGAGCCCCTGATCGGCATCTCGTATAGCAAGGCCAAAAGATAAACGGGTCCAGAGATAGCCGAGCAGGAAGCCTGCGGCGAGATAATACACTAGAATTCCGAATACAAATGCTTGGCCGATAGTACTGGTCCCAAAACCTAGCCCAATTTCTTTGGAAAAAGCGACTAACCAAGATCCGATGTTCCTCATTTCAATAAGTCCAACACCTATGATGATCTTGGTAAGCCAATCGGAGATCTGCTCTAGATTCGTGTTTATCTGATACTTGACCGCTTCTTTGTCGACACCTGCTTCAACTTGTGAAGCGGGCACGTCATGTTGAAGCGTGCGAGGAATTCCAAAGACGAAGCCGAGCAATGAGCCTGCCACCAAGCACCCGAAACCAAGAGCAAGTCCAGCACCTACGCGTGACAGAAATCCATACTCAGGAGAATGGCTCGTTGCAAAAAGAATAATGGCAAAGACACCGATTCCAATGGAGATAATGGTGTTTCGTCTAAGCTGGTAATTTCGTTCGAAATCTCCGGGAGTGCTAATGGATAGCGGAGCATTTCTCTTGGCAGGACGGAACAGTCGACGCCTTATAAATCTCCAGGCAACAGAGTGTGATTTCGCCATGTTGTGCTTTTCCCGCTGTTTAGACCCAGTATTCACCCCTTAGTTTAGTGCATTCTGACCGAGCGCGGCGACGTGCCGATGGCGGTGCAGGTGATGTAGTGTAGCGCGCTCGACTTTTTTAAAATGCGGACCTTCAGTTCCGTTACACGTACTGAAATATGAATCGCGTTGTGACCACCAAGGGCTGATCAAATAGACTGGGTTTTACTACGTCTTCAAACACTCGGACTTGATCAGTGCTGACAAACTGAAAGAATTAAATCACGCAGGCCACTGAATTATCCGTTTCGAAAAAAAATCAATGAAATGGCGGTGGTCGGATTTGCGAACTTCCGCTCCTCGCTCAAAGCTGCCTGTCGATGTCTGGT
>JAVWLC010000442.1:0-1972 GCA_036638175.1 Raoultibacter sp.
TGAATGCGAACTCCGAAGGATCGCTCGATTGCGCCCGATTCCAAAACTTCGTCAACCGAACCTGAAAATGTCTTCTTACCGCGTTCCATGACCATCATCTCGTCGGAATACCGCAAAGCCAAATCAAGATCATGGATGACCATAATAATAGTCTTACCCATCTGCTCATTGAGCATTCGCACGAGTTCCATGGTTTCGTGGCAAGCGCGGATATCAAGATAGGTTGTTGGCTCATCGAGCACAATAATCCCCGTGTCCTGCGCAAGCGTCATAGCAATGAAGGCTTTCTGGCGCTCACCACCTGAAAGGTAGCGCAAGTCATGATCGCGAAACCGTTCAATCCCAGCAAGCCTTAAAGCAGATTCAACATGTTCGCGATCCTCTTCATCAAGGCGGCCATCATGACACTGATAGGGATAGCGCCCACAGGCAACAAGCGCCTCAACGCTCATGGCGGGAGGTCTGCTTGCTTGCGCAAGGACCGCAACCTGTCGCGCGCGCTCTTTGCCACGCATTGAAAGCGTTGCCAGTCCATCAATGAACACAGCACCTGCTTGCGGCGCCTGCAAGCCATCGATAAGCTTCACGAGCGTTGATTTTCCGCACCCGTTGGGTCCGACGATACTCGTAACTGCACCAGGCTTGAACCCAGCAGACAAGCCTTCGATAAACGGCTGCTTGTCATAGGAGAACGAAATATCCCGAATATCAACTGCGGTCATCGAGTCCTCCCTTGCGATTCTTGAGAATCAAATAAATAAAGAAGGGTCCACCGATGAAGGCCATAAGGATGCCCACGGGAACTTCGAAGGGAGCAAACAAAACACGTGAAAACATATCACAGCATACGACAAATGCCGCACCCACACCCGCAGAAAGCGGAATCACAAGCCGATTATTGTAACCGACAAAGAACCTGATCAAATGAGGGATAATAAGACCCACAAACCCCAACAAACCAGCAAAGCTAACCGCCGCTCCCGCTAAAACTGCAGCAAGTCCAAGCATAAGAAGACGCATTCTACCAACGTTCATACCAAGCGAATGAGCAGTCTGATCACCGAGCGACATAATATTGAGCTTGCCCGCAGCCAAACATGCCACTATAAGGCCAACAAGAATGTAGCAAGCGGGCCACAAAAGATCCTTCATGAGCACACCTGCAAGCCCGCCCACCAAAAAAGTCGATGAGCCAATGTAGGCATCTGGATTGAGAATGAGAATCGTATTCATACCAGCACCAAAGACCGAAGTGATCGCAATGCCCGCAAGCACCACCGTCAACCGAGACGTATTCGCCCCAAGCGAAATCCCAAAGATTATCAACGCTGTCACAAGCGCGCCCGCGAACGCCGCCAACGGAGGCAGCCATAGCATGCCAGGAAACACCGATGCTGCAAGCAGCACAAACAAACCCGCACCTGAATTGATACCGATAATATTGGGGCTTGCAAGCGGATTATCGAGCACCGCTTGGATGATGGCACCCGACACGGCAAGAGCAGCTCCTGAAAAGAGTGCAGCCAGCACACGAGGCAAACGCACGTTAACAAGGATGCTCTTCGCCGCATCACTCACGGTTCCCCCTGTTGCCCAAGCCCACAAATCACCGAAACTCACCGATGATGAGCCCACGAGAAATGCGCTCACCGTGAGCACTACCAACAAAACAAGCGTAATGGACACGGTGAGCTGTACTGCTTTTTTGCTTGGACTCCCTCTCATGTACGCAAATCCTTATGCGTAAAGATGATCGGACAGAATCTGGTAGCTCTCTGCCCAATGCTCATTTGGCTTAGCCAGGAAGTGATCCATAGAAAGCGTGATGAAACGATTATTCTTAACAGCCGAAAGGGTTGCCCAAGCTGGGTTTGCTTCCGTTGCTTCAGTAAGGTTTTTCATTGCGGCAGCATTATCATTTCCCATAGGGACAACAAAAATGAAATCAGGATCAAGGTCGATAACCGACTCC
>JAVWLC010000443.1:0-1965 GCA_036638175.1 Raoultibacter sp.
AGCGAACTGCTGCTTTCGTCAATGAAACAATCGTTCAAGGCGCTACGTTTCCTTATGGTGATACGGAATGGACAGCAACTGCTGCAGATATTGGCGCGTGGATAAAAACACGTGTTCTCGAAGAGGATGATGGGTATAAGCTCGAGCCTTATCTCGATCAAACGGTCGCAAAGGGCATTATGCTCAACCACCTGAAGACAAACTTTGATGGCGATACCATGAAAGTGGCGTTTGAAGTAACAGACGATGGACAGCAGGTTGTCCATACTGATACCGAAGAAACTATTCCCTTGGTTGGCGAGGCGGTTTCTACGCTTGACCAGAAGCTCTTCCATTCAGAGGCAACCGAAAGCACTGATTCGAGTCCGCTTGTAATTGAGGTGGGGTCTAAACAGGTTCCAGACACGATGTCACTTGATGAGGCGCTTGAAAACGGTGTTGTCAGTTCAATCGCTGCATTTACAACGGAATATACGGTTGATCCTGTTGAGCGACAGCACAACATTCACCTCGTGAGTGACAGGTTGTCGAACTCAATTATCAAAGCAAACGGGGGAACGTGGTCGTTTAATGACATCGCCGGAAACTGCAATGAGGAATCTGGTTTCCAGAGCGCGGGTGCTATCGTAAGTGGTGAGTTCGTTGATTCAGTTGGGGGAGGGATCTGCCAAGTTGCCACAACGATATTCAATTCCGTTTACGATACGGGATTTCCCGTGCTCACACGGCACAATCACTCGCTGTATATCGCAAGCTATCCAGCAGGTAGAGATGCAGCCGTTAACTGGCCAGATCTTGATTTAGTCTGGGAAAATGATAGTACTTCTGATGCTCTTTTGGTTATGAGCTATACCGATACAACTGTCACGGCAACCATTTATGGCGTGAACCCTGAGTATCAGGTTTCGACGCAAGTTGGCGAATGGCAAGAAGGCGAAAAGTTCAAAACCAAGTCAACGACTGATGAAAATCTTGCTCCAGGATCAAGTTATGTGAAAACTGTTGGTGCAGATGGACGAAATATTACAATCGTCCGTTCTGTAAAAGACAAAAATGGCACACTATTACATGAAGATGTTTTTTCTTCAAGTTATGATCCGAAAGATGAAGTAAAGGTTCAGGGACCTGCTGTAGAGGAAAAATCTGCATCGACCGAGACGAGCGCCAAGCAAGGTTAGGTCAACGGAGATGATAGTGCGCATTTAGTGTAACGAAGAAAGGTAAACCTGTGTATTTCCAGCCAGAACTAGAAACCATGCCTGAGGGCGAACTGAGATCATTGCAACTTGAACGTCTCCAGACGCTGTGTGCATACGTATATGAACGCATTCCGTTTTATAAGGAGGCGTTTGATGCGGCTGGCGTCGCCCCTGATGATGTTAAGAGCCTCGATGATCTCGTAAAGCTTCCTTTTACGATTAAGCAGAACATGCGCGATGCCTATCCCTTCGATATGTTCGCAGTAGACAGAAACGATGTTGCCCGTATTCACTGTTCCTCGGGTACAACGGGTACGGCATCTGTTGTCGGCTATACGGAAAATGACTTAAAAAATTGGGGCGAGTGCTTTGGTCGCTTCATTATAGCGGCAGGTGGAAGTGCTGAATCGCTCGTCCAAGTTTCGTATGGATATGGTCTGTTTACTGGCGGACTTGGCGCCCACCAAGGTGCTGAAGCGGTTGGCGCAACTGTTTTGCCTACCTCGTCAGGTAACACCAAGCGGCAAGTGCAGCTCATGCGTGATTTCAAGACCGACATTCTGTGCTGCACTCCTTCGTACGCACTCCTTATTGCAGATACCGCTATCGAAGAGGGCTACGATCCAGCAACTGATTTTCAAGTTTCCGCTGGCATCTTAGGTGCTGAACCTTTTTCCGAGGGCATGCGTAAGGAGATTGAAGCAAAGCTTGGGATCAAGATCCATGACATATACGGCCTTTCAGAAGTTATGGGACCTGGTGTTGC
>JAVWLC010000444.1:0-1959 GCA_036638175.1 Raoultibacter sp.
CTGGTGGGCGCAGTGTTCCTGTGGGTCATTGATGTGCGGCTTCCTATTCGCGTCTTCTTTGTGGCGCTGTTCCTGCTTGTATTTTTTTGTGGCGGTATCCGCATGGTGTACCGCGTTGCTCGTCATAAAAAGCGCACGTTTACGCTGCAAGCACATTCGTGCGAAAGGCCGCGCACCCTCATTGTTGGTGCAGGTGAAACGGGCTCTCTTACCATCGACCGCATGGTGAGCAAGGACCCTCTCATGCCAGGCATTCCCCTCGTTGCTGTCGACGATGACCCCAGTAAGCGCCGCCTGCGCATCCACGGCGTGAAGGTCGAGGGCACTAGCGAGGATATTATCGATTTGGTTGATAAGTACGACATCGAGCAAATTGTTGTAGCCATCCCGTCTTCGACGCTTGAAGAGCGCAAACGCATCTTCGGCATCTGCACGAAGACCGATTGCAAGCTTCGCACGCTCCCGAACATTCGCGAGCTGCGCATTGATGAGCTGGGAGATGTTTCCCTGCGCGATGTTGATGTTGCCGACCTTTTGGGTCGCGAAGAGATTGTCCTCAACACACGTTCGGTCTCAGGCTATATTGCGGGCGAAACCGTGCTGGTCACTGGCGGTGGCGGATCAATCGGTAGCGAACTCGCACGTCAGCTCTGCAAAGTTGCTCCCGCGCGCATTGTTATTTTCGATATCTACGAAAACGATGCCTACATGCTTCGCAATGAGCTAATTGCTGAATACGATGACATCGAAATTGACATCGAAATTGGCAGCGTATGCGACATTTCACGCGTCAACGAAGTGTTTGACAAGTATCGCCCAGGCGCAGTGTTTCATGCCGCAGCCCACAAGCATGTTCCGCTTATGGAAGTCTGCCCACGTGAAGCCATGCAAAACAACGTGTTCGGAACGCTAAACACCGTCCGTGCTGCCGATGCATTCGGCGCAGCGCGCTTCATCTTTATCTCGACCGACAAAGCGGTGAACCCCACATCCGTCATGGGCGCCACCAAGCGCCTTGGCGAAATGGTCGTGCAGTACTATGCCCGCACGTCAAAGACTGTTTTTTCGGCAGTGCGCTTTGGTAATGTGCTCGGCTCTAACGGCAGCGTTATTCCTGTCTTTAAGCGCCAGATTGCTGCAGGCGGTCCTGTCACGGTTACCCATCCCGACATCGAGCGCTTCTTTATGACCATCCCCGAAGCCTCGCGTCTTGTTATTCAGGCAGGCGGTCTCGCGAAAGGCGGCGAGATATTTATTCTCGACATGGGCGAGCCTGTAAAGATTGTTGACCTTGCAAAAAGCCTGATCCAACTCTCGGGCTTTGTACCTGACGCCGACATCGAAATCAAGTTCACCGGTCTGCGCGAAGGCGAGAAGATGTTCGAAGAGCTCCTCATGGATGAAGAGTCTACGCTGCCTACCACTAACTCGTCGATCATGATTTCAACGGGTCAGGAAATTAGCTACGACGAAGTGGCGACCAAGCTTGACGAAATCGAGATTGCTATCACGAAAACCGATGACGAAGCGATCGCCATTCTCGAAGAAGCTGTCCCCACCTATACGCACACTACAAACCGAGCGTAAGCTGCTGTTTTGAGCGGAGGCTCTCGCCTTCTCGAGAAGTGTATTGCAATTGCAATACACTCATCAAAATGCTATGATAGGCACTTAGGAGGACCTATGGATAGCATCGAAAAAGTTTCCCAAAGTTCAGCTCAAGTGCGGAAGCCATTGTCCTTGCGCCTACCTGCTCGCGATATTGAGGCGGTAGAGGACTTCGCGCGAAGCAATCGTATGTCTAAAACAGATGCATTCCTTCACTTCTTGCATAAAGGGATGGATGCGGAATCACAACAGGATGATCTTTCAGGCATCAGACAGCAGCTGATGCAAATCACATCGCTCCTCGAGCGCAATGCTTTGGGTAGTACTGAGCAGGAAATACGTGAAGCTGTG
>JAVWLC010000445.1:0-1958 GCA_036638175.1 Raoultibacter sp.
CTTTGGTTCCATGTGCTTCAGCGAGCAAGGATAGTTGACTTGCGTAGCTACGATCCAAAACCCAGTCAGCATGATATTTTGTCAGCAGCAAACCGCCGATACGTAAATCAGGATTCAGTCGCTTGTTGCCCATAATTTGTGTAGCAAGATTAACTGTATTCATGCACCCGTCAACTGCATACTTCTCGCAGTCAATCGGGATAATCACCTCGTCGGCGGCAACGAGAGCGTTTGTTGTGGCAATACCTAAAAATGGGGAGCAGTCTATCACTATCCGGTCATAGCTGCTCTTAATCTTATCGAGCGCGTCGGCAAGTCTCGTTTCGCGGCACGTTGCTGAGGCCATCTCCGATTCGAGATTAGCTAGGTACAGATCTCCCGCTATGATATCTCCGTGATCAGTGTGCTGAATAGCATCAAGCGGATTGCATGACACGTCGGTTAATAAATCGTATGCGGTCGTATGATTTTCGACTTGAGCGCCAAACTGAGTAGTGGCATTACACTGTTGATCAAGGTCAATGAGAAGCGCCTTTTTCTTAGCGCGATGCCAGCTTTCAACAAGACAAGTAGCAGTAGTGGTTTTGCCTGCGCCACCTTTACTGTTAGCAATTGCATACACGGTTGCATGAGACATAATTGAGTCCTTTCATTTCGGCTATGTTTGGTAGAGGGTGGAATATCTACCGCTTCTAATTATATGCACATATGTCGATATGTCCAGAAGCACATATGATCACGTGGTTTTGCGCGCATCGTTAACTTCTTTAAAACTTATCACTAATCCCTAACCCAGCGTCAAGAGCTGAAGCACCCAGCCTTTCAAGTAATTCAGCCCAGGCTGTATCGGGCGGATAACGCTTTGGTTGGGCATATCCATCGCTCACTAGCTGAGCATTGAGCATGATGCTGCTTGCCTCGTCTTCCGATGGATCCTCCGATGGCTGTGACAGCCATACATAGCGGAGCAGACGACCATAGCGGTCAACGTCTGACACATCGGATGTTAGATAGACTTCTTGCCCAACAGCCACAAGAGACTTGGTATACTCGCTCGCCTCTATACCTTCATTGGTATTCCTCGTCGCGTCTGGATGAACGCTTTCAGGGGTATCTACGCCGATGAGTCTCACCGTACGAGATTGCCCATTCGAGGAAACGACGTCAAGAGTGTCACCATCTACAACATGCGTTACGGTGACCACTTCAATACCAGGAAGTGGAGAAGACTCAGAGGGCAGAACCGAAACCAGGATAATCACAACAGTTAGAACCGCTGAGAGTCCGATCCATTTGCCTTTGCCTTTGTAGATCATTTCTCTCCTTTCGCTCCGTTTAGTTCCTCGATTGCATTACCTAAATAACCTCGCGCGTCGTCCATGTGCGTGATTGCTTCTTCAGCCGCATCGTATTGCGGAGAGTTGTATTGCATGCTTTCTGGAATACCCTCGTCTCGATAACACTCCTCATCCTCTAATACTATTTCAATTTCTTCGATCAAACTACCAAGCTTCTCGATAATTGTATCGATTTCTTTTCTACGATTCTTATTCATATCCCATCTCCTTATCTGCTGATGCTTCAACAATACCTAGAACTGCTTTCGAGCTTCGAAGCCCCGTACATTTCTTACGCCTAGTCGGCCATGTCCGATGAGCTTCAGCAACCCATTCAATGCCGTCGTACGATTCAATTTGCCAATCGACACCGTCAGGTATTTCAACGATAAGCAACTCGCTTAATAGGTCACCTGCTTCATCGCCGAGCTCTTCAACGATCGAAACCAAATGATCGTTATCTCGGCTCAAATCATCCAAATACTTAGGGCAATCGCTCCATCGGCTACGTAGCATTTCAGCAGCCTTACCCGACAACCCGAACGAACCAAAGCATCGATTAATTGCGATTTTCTGCATGTCGTATCCTCCTAATCTCACCGTTTGTATGTTCGTAATCCA
>JAVWLC010000446.1:0-1953 GCA_036638175.1 Raoultibacter sp.
AATTACGCAAATCTGCAGCAGTATCATCGGGGGAAGCGGACAACATGGCATCAATTTGATCGATAGAAAGCACGTCGGGTAGCGTTGAGGGGACCTTGGGCAAATGGAGTGATTCGGCAGGATTCTTGGTTGTGAGGTTTTCCCGCACTAAAAAGCGATGAAAACCTTTCAGTGCCGACATACGCCGCTCGATAGTTGCAGGAGCAAATTCCGCTTGTACGAGCTTAGTTTCATAAGCAAGTACCGTGTCTCGATCAATGCGATCAACCGATAGTATTCCCTGTTCGGAAAGAAATTCTGCATACAGCAAAAGGTCGCGCTCGTAGGCAGAAATGGTCAGGGGCGAACTCCCGCGCTCAATACTAAGATAAGCGATGTATTCCCGTATTTCAGAATTAAGCACACCCACGAACTCCGCGTTCCTTTCGCCACCACGTGCCGCTTTCGAAAGCGCGCATTATATCGCATGCCCACCATACGACAGTATCGCTCTATTGTAGGCGAAGTGCCCATAAATGCTCACATCGGGAATGATTTCACACGCCTGTAACAACAGCGACTCGAGAGATGATAAAGTACGTTATAATCGGGCTGCCGACCACTGCTTTTTAGTTCGGCATTCAGCATCCACCGTGTCTTCCTTGAAAGGGGTGCCGCTAACCCATGCGCATCGGATTTGACAATGAGAAGTATATCGCGCTCCAAGCAGAACACATCCGCAACCGCATAGACCAGTTCGGCGGCAAGCTCTATCTTGAATTTGGTGGCAAGCTCTTTGATGACTATCATGCCGCTCGCGTTCTTCCAGGATTTGAACCTGACGCAAAGATCCGCATGCTCAAAAGCCTCATCGATGAGGCTGAGATTATCATTACCATCAATGCCAACGATATCGAAAAAAGTAAACTGCGCGGCGACCTTGGCATCACGTATGACGAAGATCTGTTGCGCCTCATGGATAGTTTTCGCGGCATGGGCTTCTTGGTTGAAAATGTAGTTATCACGCACTACACCAACCAACCCGATGCTGATGCATTTCGCCGTAGGCTCGATAGTCTCGGCATCAAAAATGCGCTTCACTACCCCATCGCTGGATACCCTGTTGATATCGATCATATTGTGAGCGACGAGGGCTACGGCAAAAACGAGTACATCGAGACCACGCGGCCCCTCGTTGTTGTAACAGCACCTGGTCCAGGCAGTGGCAAAATGGCAACCTGTCTCTCCCAGCTGTATCACGAACACAAACGAGGCACGGCGGCTGGCTATGCCAAGTACGAGACGTTTCCTATTTGGAATCTTCCGCTCAAGCATCCCGTCAATATTGCCTATGAGGCAGCTACCGTTGATCTTGATGATGTCAATACGATCGATCCGTTCCACCTTGAGGCATACGGAATCACTACCGTCAATTACAATCGCGACGTTGAGATTTTCCCCGTACTCAAAGCCATGATGGAAAGAATTAGTGGCGAAAGCCCCTATCAATCCCCCACTGACATGGGTGTCAATATGGCAGGACTCGCCATCATCGATGAAGAGGTCGTAGATCAGGCAGCAAAAATGGAAGTCGTGCGCCGTTATTTCCAAACCGCTGTCGAAGTGAAGCGCACAGGCGTCGGACACGAACTCATCGAGAAGCTTGAACTCCTTATGAACCAAGCGGGCGTCAATGCGAGTTTTTCTCCTGCCAGAAGTGCAGCGCTCCTTAAAGAAGAGATGACTGGAGCACCCGCAGGCGCCATGGTATTGCCCGATGGAACCGTCATTACAGGCAAGACATCTGCATTGCTTGGCGCTGCATCGGCGCTTTTGCTCAACGCCCTTAAAGAGCTTGTCGGCATTAATGATGACATTGATATCATCAGCGATTATGCAATTGAGCCAATCGGCCGCTTTAAGACCGAGCAGCTTGATCATAAGAACCCGCGCCTTCATTCAGACGAGACGCTT
>JAVWLC010000447.1:0-1946 GCA_036638175.1 Raoultibacter sp.
GCCTTTGTTTCGGTAGCCTCTGCACCCTTGGTGCCGTTTTCGGCTTGTGCGGATTGTGCCGGCGAGCAACCTGCAAGTGCGCCAGCTGCAGCAAGCGTACCTGCCACTGTTGCACCAGCGAGAAAGCTGCGACGCGAAATTGTAGTGAGTTCTCCCATAGTGTTCTCCTCCTTGATTTCTCGGGTCGATAGTGTTTGTGATAGGTTCGACCCGCCTCTTTTTGGAGTGTATCGAGGCCACGGGGGTGCAACAATTTACAGACTGACGGTTTTGTCGGGGTAATGAAGATGTCAACCGACACTTTTGCCTAAACGTCAGGATTTTGCTTTTTCGTTAAACGCTAGTGTTTTCACTGATCAGGCCCCTGAAAAGGCGCTTTCTTGTTCCAAGGATTGTTTTTCTCGGCTCTATGGGGTGGATGCATAACTGCGACAAAGTGTTTACAATGCAAGTGGGGTGATGCTTTATGGGGAATCAAATACATACTCGCTTACGTTTCGTGAATGCACTTTCTGACATCATGATTGAGTCTCCTTTAGAAAAGGTGAAAGTTTCGCATTTGTGCGAAGCGATAGGTATTTCACGGGCTACTTTCTACGAGTACTTTCAGGATATATTCGATGTGCCAACATGGTTTTGGGATTATTTGATGAGCCAATCGCTTTATCGAATTGGAATTGATCAAGGTTTCTTTGCTGGGCATCTTAAGAAGTTCGAGTTGCTTTTTGAGAATCGAGACTTCTTCGTTAATGCGTTCAAGTGCGTTGACTACAATTCGGTGTGCGAGCATGGCGGACGAGCAGTCAAAGATCACTGTATCGAAAATGCCACAGCTAACACCGGTCATCATTTTACTGATGAAGAGCTCCTGGAAATCGATTTCTACAATACCGGTGCGCAGTATATGACGCGGACGTGGGTGCGGGACGGTATGGTCCATTCGCCCCGGCAAATGGCTGAACTCTTCACAAAGTTCGCTCCCGACTTTTATATACGCCTCTTGGAGCCATCGAATCAGCAGCAAGAAAGCTAGCTGCTTTGCGTTGTGGGCCAAAGGCTGTAGATTGCGCGAAGCTCCGAACTAGCTCGTGTGGTCTTTCGCGTGGTGAATCTTGTCCTCGATGGCATCAATGTCTTGCAAGAGCGCTTTTTTCTCAGCCCGAAGCGGTAGATACTCACTGATCACGATGCCAGCAAAGATGAGTCCGAAGCCAAGGAACAAAGGGGCGGTCATCATTTCGCCCAAAAAGATGATTGAGAAGACTACGCCGAATACCGATTCTGTCGCCAGGAACAGCGAAGCAGGTGCTGGATCGACATGCGCAATAGCAATGTTTTGTAGCAAGAGGGCAATACATGATGCGAAAACAATCAGATAGGCAAGGCTAACATATGTCTCAATGCCAAGAGTGGCGAAAGCGGGCATTGGCTCAAACAAGAAGCCCGCAACAAAGCCAAGCAGACCAGCAACAATAAACTGGATGATCGTCAGCACCATCATATTGCTCCCGCGTGCAAACTTCGCGGTGTAAACCACATGAAGACTTAGGAATAGAGCCGAAAGCAGGGTGATTGCGTCGCCAAAACGGATTGAAAAATCAGTGGATCCTGCAAACGATACGCAGCCAACACCGGCAACACAGACGACTGCTGCCACAATGTTAAAACGAGTTGGTCGCTTCTTTGAAACAGCCCACAGCAGAAAGGGAATGATTACGCAGTACAGTGCTGTAAGAAACGAGCTGTTTGATGCCGTTGTATCGGTTAGTCCCGTTGAATTTGACCAGTATGAGAGGAACACGAAAAATCCGAGCACGCAGCCTTTTTTCAGGTGCTTGGCGTCAAATGATCCTCGTAACTTTGTAAAGAGCACACCGCCGAGGATCAGTCCTGCAAACGTGAAGCGTACGCCAACAATCCAAGCAGGGGAAAACGAGTCAACGGTG
>JAVWLC010000448.1:0-1938 GCA_036638175.1 Raoultibacter sp.
AATGCTTACACGCTGCTGCTGTCCGCCTGAAAGCTGATGAATGCGCTTGTCCAGATGATCAGCTAGTCCCATCTGCTCAAGCACAGTCGTCGCAATTTCTTGGCGGCGATCCTTGAGTTCACTATTGAACTTGAGCGCGTATTCAACGTTACCGCGCACCGTCATATTCTCAAAGAGTGCATAGTTTTGAAACACGATGCCCATGTGCCGCTTATCAGGGGCAGCGTTTGTGATGTCAACATCATCGAGCTTAATGGTTCCTTCATCAGGAGCAAGCAAACCAATCAGTATTCTCAGCGTTGTTGTCTTACCGCAGCCCGATGGGCCAAGGATTGACAGGAATTCCCCTGCATATACATCAAAATCGAGGCCATGCAGTGTATCGATTCCGTCAAATCGTTTACGCAATCCTCGGATAGAAAGCTTAACAGGCCCGCTTCCATCCACCTGCTGCGGGGTATCAGTTGTTGATTCTGGTTTCATTGCTTAATACTTCCATCTCTCGAGCAGCGCTTTTTTCTCATCGGTATCAAATATGCCCGTCATATCGGCATACACTATGTCGGTTGGATAATTCGGAATAGCAGTTTCCTGCTCAACGAAAACCTTATCGGGAACGAACAGTTCCTTATCGAGCAAGATTCCCTTCTCATACATCCAATTCATTACCGCTTGAACAGCCGGCTTATCCTCTTTGCCCGTAATAACTCCGACTCCATTCATGGTCCAAGGAAAGCCTTCCTCAAACTCAATGATCTCAATCGGCACACCTTGGTTGATCTCAGAAACCGCTTGATACGTGAGACCCATTCCAATCAAAGCTTCACCTTGCACCAGCGCATTGACTGGACCTGAACCTGATGAGGTGTACTGATAAACATTTTCAGAAAGGGCATCGAAGTACTCGAACGCAGCATCTTCGCCGCGAGAGTTCACGACGCTCTTCAAGAAGTTATAGCCCGTGCCCGAAGATTTCGGGTTCGGCATGCAGATGAGTCCTTTGTACTGAGGATCAAGTAGATCATCATAGCTTTCTGGAACAGGAAGCCCGCGCTCTTCAAGCGCCTGACGGTTGACTGCTATGCAGGCACTTTCGCGCCTGAACGGAAGATATTTTTCGCTACCATCGAGCAGATCCTGTTCAAAAACATCGAAATCATAGTCAAGAGGTGCCAGCGATCCTTCGATCTGGCGCATGTAGCCGCCTTCAAGCATGAGGATAATGTCAGCTTCACTCTGCGCACCTTCGGTCTTGATGCGCGCAGCACCCGTACCGGTAGAAACGTAATGGAGACGAATATCATACTCAGGAAGATCTTCGTGAATTTGTTCAAGCAACGCTTCGTTTGCTGCGCCTTCACCACACGAATAGATGACAACGGTATTTTCACTCGCAGCGTTGCAACCTGGCAAGACCAGCAAAGACGCTGCAAGACAGAGAGCACACACAGACAGCACGGCTGCCCGCATTCCTTGCATTCGATTGGACACACCCACCCCCATTGGATAGTTTGAAATCAGCAATTGTTCATTATTGCAGTTTTTGTCAAATAATTGAACACTCAAGGTAAAATTCTTTTAAAACCATTCGTGAGCGCAGGCGCTGTTTACCGTTTTGAGACTGAACGGTAGAAATCAAGAAGCCAGTGAGCTGAATCGTTGATATCAAAACCATTGGCTCTAATAGCCGCGATGCTTTTTCCGTATACCCTCTCAGCATGAAGCGCATTGATACAGGCTTCCGCCCACACCTGCGCACCGTCTGCAAGCGGTATGCGTTGCGCTGCATCCGTGAGATTGGCCATCTCGGGGACTCCCGTTGAGAGGAGTGTGGGCAAACCAACGGCTTGCGCCTCGATAGCCGCAATAGCCAGGCCTTCCTTGACCGACGGCAGCATGAATACATCAAACGCTTTGAGCACCTGAGGGACATCTTCT
>JAVWLC010000449.1:0-1938 GCA_036638175.1 Raoultibacter sp.
CAAATGGGTTGCCGCCCCAGTTAATGATGAGGTCTGCGTTATTGTAGTCCTCTTCAGCTCTAAACCCGTAGGTGTTTTTGAGTGCAACTAAACGAGGTACGAAACAGGTGTTTGGAGCACCAACATTATTTACGGTTCCATAGCGTGCATAGAGCTCTCCGAATGCGTTTCTCACGATGTTCTGAACGGGCGCGCCAGTGCTACTGAGGAGCGCTTCGGGTCCATAGTGCTCTTTTATAGAAAGCAGTTTTTCTGAGATAGTTGTATAGGCTTCATCCCATTCGATGCGCTCCCAATCACCGCTGCCTCGCTCGCCAACGCGTTTCATGGGATACCTCAGTCTGTCGGGTGCATAGACAGTATTGAAGAATGCCTGCCCCTTAGCACAGAGCGTACCTTTGTTGAATGGATGATCGGGATTTCCCTCTAACCCAATAATGACGCCATCTTGGACGCTTGCGATAACTCCGCAGTTATTGTGACAGTTGCCACAAATAGTTGTGACCTTTGTAATGGGTGATGGCGCTACTTCTTGATCGCTCTTTGTTTCTTCGAGTGCGTGCGAACACCCACTGAGGCTTACGCCTGCGGTTGCCGCGCAGATTGCCGACAGTGCAAGAAAGCTTTTTCGATTCATGTTCTTCATGACGATAGTCCCCTTTCTACGGTTTTATGTACTGGCTCAATCTGCTTTTTGTGGTCAACTCAGTACATACCGTCATACTAGAAACGCCGCAGAATAAGAGCATCACCCTGCTGGTGGTATGCGGGAAAATACTCCTTGTGAACAGTCATGTGTACTGTGTCGAGGTTATAATAGGCGCAGGGAATGCTGGGGGTGGATTCATGGGAAGATCCAATGGGGTTCTGCAAAAAACGGTGTCGCTCGTTAGAAAGCAACCGAGCCTTTGGCTCGGTCTTGGCACGTTTTGGTGTTGGTGCTGGGTCGTCATCCAAGGGCCTAAAGAAGTCATATTTGGACTGTGGGAGGGCGTATCTGTTTCGCCACGTGAACTTATGCTCATTGTCTCTCTTGTTTCCTTTATCGGGCTCGGTGTAATCCAAAAGTATGTGCCTAAAGTCTCAGAGCCAAGCATGCGACGGACGGCAATAATTGTTGCGGGGATTTTGTATGGTGCAACGGTGTTTCTTCCGAAGGCTATCGGCGCTTCCTTTGCTTTTGCCGACATATTTGAAATCGTTCTCTCGGGTTTTCTTATCGCGTTCCTTTGGATCTTGTGGGGTGGTTGTCTCGGGGGGACTGGGCAGAAGCTGACACTGCGCTATGGTGCGTTTGCTTTGCTGGTTGCTTTTCTTCTTGCGCTCGGAGCGCATACGCTTGACCTTGAGCGGCAGGCGATCATTCGAACGTTGCTCCCTTTGGTGAGCATGGCATTTTTGCTCTACCAAAATCAGCCAGAGAGCGGTGTCGCAGAAGGTTCGAGTGAACAAAAAAGCACGTTTCCTCGAAAGCTTTTGGTAACACTTTTTATCCAGGGATTGTCGCTTGGGTTGCTGCAAGCGTTGTTACGTTCTGTGGTTCTCGAAAAATGTACGGCACCATATTGCGTATGGCGGTTTTTGTTTGGGTTCTTTGGTAACTTGAACATGATTGATTTTTGTAGTCTCATGAGTATCGTGGGGTTCTTATTAGCATTATTTCTACTCATCTTTACGAATCATTTCCTCAAAATGAACTTCTTGCACCTGATATATCTTGTGGGTTTTCCGCTGATCGCTATCGGTTTTGTTGCGGTGGTTTACAGTCCTTCGTTTGCGGTTGGCAGTCATCCAAATCTGTTTGGGGATGTGTTTGTGTTCGGTGAAGTTATGAGCACTGCGGGCTATTATTTTTCGCTCGCTATTACCTGGGTGCTGTGTTCTTATCTGATTTCTCAGAAGCGGATTGGAAATGAAGTATTTGTCTGGTCTGGAGCA
>JAVWLC010000450.1:0-1929 GCA_036638175.1 Raoultibacter sp.
CAAGAAGGCAAGGAGTACGTGGTGCAAGATGGCGATGTGATGCACTTTAAGTTCAACGTGTAGGGAGCAGCTATCGATTACGAGGAGCTATATTATCTCTGTTGAACAGGGAGGATACAGCTCCTTTTGCTTTTCAGCTTACCTTGTTAGTGGTGTAAACATTGGCTGTCATATTGATATCCTCGTGTCCATAAGGTACTGGGCTGCTTTTATCGAGACTCCCGCTTCGATTATATCTGGCCGCACGAGTACGATACCGCTCAAGCGCTTGCTATGGCGGGAATGACCGTAGAGTTCGTTCGCCGAAGTGATGAGCAACATCGGACATCTGCCGATGTGATTATCGACGGTATGCTTTGGGAAATGAAGGCTCCGAAGTCGAATAAGGCCAGTGCGGTTGACAAGAACGTCCGTAAAGCGCTGCATCAGGCGAAATGTGTCATCTATGACTCGCGCCGTATGAGGAATGTTCACGACTCAACTATTGAGCGCGAGTTAAGGAAAAGCGCTGCGATACTTCGCAGTATGCGACATCTGGTTTTTATAAATCGTCACGGCGAAGTGATTGACATTAAGTAGTTTCGGTCTAAGATATGCAGTAGAAAAGCGCTCGAACGGTGTGTAATACACCTTCCTCGGGTGCTTTCTTCGTCTTTACGTAAAGGCTTGAACAAAGGGGAACTGAGGGAGAGCGCAAACATGGACAAAGCGTATCAAACGGCACCTTGTGGTTTAGATTGTTTTAATTGCAGTTGGTTTGAGGAAAACTTGACGGACGACATACGCCTGCAGGAAGCAGGGCGCCTCGGCATTACAGTAGACCAGGTGGGGTGTAAGGGTTGTCGTGACGAGCAGGGTAAGTGCTACGTGGGCATGCGTCGAGAAAAAGGGACTCACGTACTGTTTTGAGTGCGATGAATTTCCTTGCGGGTTGCTGGCTCCTACCGAGAAGGGTGCCGACTACCCTCATAACATGAAAGTGTACAATCTCTGCCGCATGAAACTCAACGGCCTTGAATCTTGGATTGAGGAATCAGCCGAGATTCGCAAACGCTACTACGAAGGGGATTTCATCGTGGGACAAGGCCCTGTGGTGTAAGGAGAGTATTTGATCCTCGTGTTAGACCGAGTCGTATTTTACCGACTGAGGATCACTGTGGGTGGGTGATTCGAGTTGGATTGTTTTATAGTGAAAGCTACAATCCTTTGAGGTGAAGTACTCTACGATAAACAATACAAGCGGATGGCCCGCGCAGCAACGAGAGGATCTCTATCATGGCTTATCTAGGCGAAGATATTGCGAAGCTTGGCTTCGGATTTATGAGGCTTCCCATGACGGAAGCGGGCGAAGACAGCGTAATCGATATCGAACAGACCAAAGCCATGGTTGATATGTTTATGGATGCTGGCTTTACCTATTTTGATACTGCTCGTGCTTATCATAACGGCTTGTCTGAAGCAGCCCTCAAGGAAGCGCTTGTGGATCGCTATCCGCGTGAGAGCTTCCAAATTGCAACGAAACTACCTGCATGGCTAGCTAAAAACGCCGATCATGCACGCGCTATGTTTAACAAATCGCTTGAACAAAGTGGGGCTGGGTACTTCGATTTCTATTTGCTTCACAACCTTGGAGAAAGTCGTACGGCGTGCTTTGACGAGTATGGTTTGTGGGATTTTGCCCGCGAGCAGAAAGAAGCTGGACTCATCAAGAACCTTGGGTTCTCTATTCACGACAAGGCTGAGGAGTTTGAGCGGATCTTACATGAGCATCCTTATTTCGACTTCGTTCAGCTACAGATTAACTATGCCGATTGGGAAAGTGATTCCATCGAGTCTCGCAAGTGTTACGAAATAGCACGCGCTCACGGTCTGCCCGTGATAATTATGGAGCCTATAAAAGGTGGCTCGCTTGTAAAGCTGCCTGACAGC
>JAVWLC010000451.1:0-1921 GCA_036638175.1 Raoultibacter sp.
ATACCCATAACAAGCACGAGGTCATGCAAGAGCGCCACGATGGCGGTGATGCCCATCTTGTATTCGAACCTGATAGCAATATAGATGATGATAAGAATGATCGACACCAAGAATGCGATGACAGACGATTGGATAACACCCGCGCCCCAGTCAGGACCGATTGTAGTGACTTCAAAGCTGTCAGGGCTCAACCCCAGCGTAGCTGCAGCCGCATTAGCTGTAGCTGCTGCTTCCTCAGCACTGGTAACCGTCGAGCGCACCAAGAAGCCTGCTTCACCTTCGGCGTTGGTGGTTTGGATGAGAGCATCAGGTTCGCCCGCATCGGTAAAGGCTGTACGCATATCTTCAGTGGTGATATCTCCTGTTGCATGGAACGTAACCGAAGTTCCGCCAACAAACTCAATACCGAAGTTCAAGCCTTTCACACCCACGATGGCAAAGGATGCCACCACGAGCACGGCAGCTATCGAGAGGAATACCTTTCGATGCCCAATGAAGTTAATGTCATGCTTGATGAACTTGCCTTTGGTTTTGGTAGCCGTCTCAGCGGCCGCTTTACCTGAAACACCTTCATTGTCTTCAGCAATTGCTTCGCTTTCTTTCGCGCTCATTGCTTCGCCCGCTTCGGCTGCTGCAACAGATTCGCCTTCAGCAGCTGCAAGCGCCTTGTAGTCCTCGGCAGCAGACAAGCTGTCCTTGATGCCCCAGAAACCAGGATGCTTTGCGATGGAGCGCGGAGCAAGCAAACGGATGATTGGCGCCTTAAACAGCAGCATCATGATGATGTCGCACAAAATGCCAAGTGCGAGGGTAAGACCGAAGCCTTTGACTGAAGCCGAAGCCAAGAAGAACAACGACAGCGCCGAGACCAGCGTTACAAGGTCGGCGTCAATCGATGTGACAATAGCGTGGCGCACACCCGTCATAGACGCCGCACGAACACTTCGTCCCATACGAATCTCTTCGCGGAACCGCTCTAGCGTCAGAATCGAAGAGTCAGCCGCCATACCAATTGTCAGAACGATACCAGCGATGCCAGCAAGTGAAAGACTGAAGAGACCAGCAGCAGAAAGTGCCGCGAGAATTCCAAGATAAATAACAGCGAAGATTATCATGGCAGCAGCTGTCAGCATGCCAAGACCGCGATAGAAGAACAGCAGATAGAGCATAACAACCAACAGGCCGATAGCTGCAGCAAGCACGCCTGCATAGAGCGCTTCTTGACCCAGCGTCGGGCCAACAACCTGGCTTTGCGCATACTCGAAGCTTACGGGAAGCGATCCGCTCTCAAGCACGGTTACCAAAGACTTTGCCTCATCAAGGGTGTACCCACCGGTGATCGAAACATCTCCGTTGGGGATTTCCGACTGAACAGCTGGTGCGCTTTGCACTTCACCATCAAGGATGATGACAATTTTTCCCTTAGTGGGAGCGAGTTCTTTTGTTGCCTCAGCAAATGCCTTGGTGCCATCTGCATCAAGCTTTACATTAACTGCATAGGTAGTTGCTGTTTCGCTTTCCTTGTCGATAACAACACTGGTGATATTGTTGCCCGAAACGATGGGGGTATAAGTACCCGCTTCAACCTTAAGATGTTCCGTTGTGCCTGATGGTAGCGAATTGCCGAATTCATCAGAGATGGTGCTTTCGGAGCCGTATTGACCGTTTTCAATCTTGGTCTTCACTTCTTCATCGGTGAAAGAATCAAGCGGAGCAAATTCGAGTTTACCTGTCTTACCGATTGTGCTCAAAGCCGTCTCGGTATCGGAAAGGCCAGGGATCTGCACGAGGATCTGATCAGTGCCCTGCGCTTGTACCGTTGCCTCAGAGGCGCCAAGCGAGTTAACGCGGCTCTCAATGATGGCGCGGCTGCTTTCCATATCTTCCGCAGTGATGGCACTACCATCAGCAGTTTTTGCTG
>JAVWLC010000452.1:0-1920 GCA_036638175.1 Raoultibacter sp.
GTGCGGACCCTGCTTATTTTTCAAAAACGAGTTGTTCTTGCCGTCAACAACAATGTGTCGCTATTCGGTCCACTGGCTCTTGTACTTCGCAGCATTGGCGAAAACGAAGAAGCCAAGTGCGAGGATGACAACAAGCATGACCAAGCCAACAATGAATACAGCGTTGAAACCGAAGCCTGAACCGATCCAAGCCCAAATCATAGCTGCAAAGGCTGCGATCAGGTTAAATACGGTGCTGACGCGAGAATAGATGACTGCGTAATCACGTGAGCCGAACGACTGACGAACTACGATCGGTACCAATACAACCGCAGTTGCATAGAAAGCACCGAAGACAAACGCGCCACCATAGAGCATGAATTCTGATGCCGTACCAAACCAGCAGAGCAAGACACCAGCAACACCGCAGACGAATGCGAAGACGAGAGCACCCTTGGCATTCTTGTCGGCAACTGCGCCGAGGATAATCTTAAACAGTGCCTGTCCAACCATCATGACGGTGGTCATGATGCCGCCGACAACCAAAACGTCGAATGCAACACCGGTGAGCGACTTTGTGTAAGTCGGGAACTGCATAGCAATAAGAACTGCGATATTGATAATGCCAGCGAAGACGCAAACTGCATAAAATGCGGGGGTCTTCATGGCTGCCTTGGCAGAAAGACCCGTAGGCTTTGCGGGTGCCTGTCCTTCGACGACAGAAGCGCCATAGGGTGCAAGGCCAACTGACTCAGGAGAGCTGCGTACGCACAGAAGCGTAAAAGGAAGTGCAGTAACAAGAGCAATAACGCCCCAAATCATATAAATCGTGTGGAAGTCCATACCGCTCGAACGAAGCGCCGTAAAGACCGCCGACCACACAGCGCCACCGATACCCGTGAAAGCCATGCACAGGCCGATAAAGAAGCCAGCACGATCAGCAAACCAACGGTTAATCAGGGTTGGAATGGCCAACCAAAGGATGGAGATTTCACCGAGGCCGAGCAAAACAGCCGCGATGTAGAACATCCAAATCTCGTTTGAGAAGCTCATCAAGAAGAAAGCTCCTGCAACCAAGCAAGCAGAGATCGACAGCATGATGCGGATGTCCATAGTTTGCAGCAACTTTCCTGCAAACGGAGAAGCAACCGTCATCGTCAAATACATAACAGTAACGTACATAGCAAATGCCGTGGTCTCGACGCCAAGACCTTCGGCCACGACGGGCTGGAACAACCCCCACGTGGAAAAACACAGAGCAGAACACCCGAAGGTGATCATGATGCCCGTGAGAACAATGAGCATGTGGCGCGGACTCATCTTCTCTTTAGTCGCTGTTGCACTCAATTTGATCCTCCTAAATCTTTTCGCCATCCTTTTTCGGGAAATTGAGTACTCGAAAAAGAACGGCACCCCTGGATAATGGCGGCCTTAAGAACAGACTCTTACTACACTCGTAACTATAGTCTCCGCCAATCGATCTGAGCATGGTCAGAATATAGGAATTAGCCAGTTTTAGAAAAAGTGATAGGTCAATATTGTTTTTTTGTCCATAGACTAATCGCTGTAACAAAAAAGGCACCCAGATTTTGGGTGCCTTCGCAATTTTTTCGGGCTTATTTTGAGTATTTATCCATTACAAGGGGTGCTGCGATATACACCATGATCTGATCGGTGCCTTCCGCAATTTGATTACCGCGGCAATCTTGCCAGATCTGACTAATGCGAGAATTCTCGGTATAGCCAATGCCTCCTAAGGTTTGCATGGCATTACTTGCCACCTCAGTTGCTGCTTCAGGAACATAGCGCTTCATAAGTGCAACAGACAGGCGCTCATCCTCGGCAGCAGTGTCAATAGCAAGCGTGGCCCGATATAACATTGAGCGCATATTGTACAGGCGCATTTCCATTTGCGTGAGCATTTCTTCAATCTGCTGGAAG
>JAVWLC010000453.1:0-1914 GCA_036638175.1 Raoultibacter sp.
GACAATTTTTAATGCAAAAGCGGGCACAAAATGCAACGATTGATAACGGCATGATTGCCGCCCAGAAGAACCTCAGGTACATCCATGCCCCGAAAACTCGCTGGGCGTGTGTATTGCGGAAACTCAAGCAACCCGTCGTAGAAGCTCTCTTCGATAGCTCCCGCTTCATCACCTAAGACCCCATCGATCTTTCGCACAACAGCGTCAATGATAACCATCGAAGCAAGCTCGCCGCTTGTAAGCACGTAATCACCAATTGATATAACCTGATCAGCTAATGTATACGCACGCTCATCAATGCCTTCGTAGTGACCACATACAAACAAAAGCCGTTCCTTTTCGGAAAGCTCGGTAGCAATGGCATCAGAAAACGGTTCACCATGCGGGCTCACAAATATAGTGTGGGGGTTTCCCTCTCCTTTTACAGAGATCTCATCAAACGCCTCAAAAATAGGCGCGCATTTCATAACAAGACCTTGTCCGCCACCATAAGGATCATCATCCGTTGATCGGTGACGATCATGCGTCCAATCACGCAAATCATGGGCGGTGAATTCTAAGATGCCCTTTTCTTGGGCAATTCTCATCATCGACGATCCCATGACGCAATCAAACATTTCGGGGAACGTCGAGAGCGTCTCTATCCTCATGGCGCTTCCTTCGTTTCTTGATTAAGACAGACTACATCGGTGCTGAGCACGCGGTAGATGTTAAGACGATATTGAGTCCTCAAGCAAACCATCAGGTGCAACCGTGGTAATGCGAGAAGCCTCTTCATCGATATCAACTACAATGGCATCAACGAGGGGAATAAGAACCTCATGGCCACCAGCATCAATAACAAGCAAGCTTTGTGCTTTGTTATCAATGACATCAATCACGGCGCCAACGTATCCGGCAGCGCGATCTTCAACCTCAAAACCGATAAGAGGATGAACCGAAAGCTCTTCAAAGCCTTCAGGAAGATCACTTCGCCGGACAAGGCAGGAACACCCCGCTAAAGCCTCAGAGATATCGATGGTATCCACCGTATCGAACGAGACAAGATACACATCCGACCCAAGGTCATCAATACTGAGCACACGTCCGCGCCTGGGCATGTCTGTAACGGGAGGCACAAAAGCAACCTCCATAGCAGGCTCAAGCAAAAAAGGAAGGCCAGCCGCAGCACGCACGACTAGCCCCCCGTTCAGGCTTTTAGGTTTTACCAGATAAGCGACGTTAGCCCACGTACGCATTTAGTCGATGAGCTCGACTTCGACATGAGTATCGGTGCGAGTTGCCGCAGCACGTGCAAGTGTGCGGATGGCCTTAATGACCCTCCCCTGCCTTCCGATAACCTTTCCGGCATCTTCTTCGTGTACGCGAATCTCAATGAGAATCGATCCATCTTCTGATTCACTCGGCGTGATCTCAAGATCGTCAGCGTACTCAACCAAAGGCTCGACAACCGCTTTGACCAATCCGGCGATTTCGGTTGCTTGCTCGGACATGATGCTATTCGCCCTTGCGTGCAGTTTCGATCAAGCGGGCAACCGTATCAGTCGGCTGAGCACCATTCTTGATCCATGCGTCGACCTTTTCGAGATCGAACTTGATCATAGCGGGATCGACACAAGGATTGTAGCGACCCACTTCTTCGATGAAGCGGCCATCACGAGGTGCGCGAGCGTCTGCAACGACTACGCGGTAGTAAGGTGCCTTTTTTGCGCCGTGGCGGGCGAGACGAATCTTAACTGCCATGAAGATGAACTCCTTTTACCATGTTTGATCTTTAGTATCGCTGCATCCCATACGACCGAAACGATCGTATCAACGACGCATCGAACAGGGACCTCAGTCCCGAAAAACAGCAATTGCTAATGATAGGTTGAAATGATGCATCTGGCAAGCGATCTTGCCGAGTTACGCCCG
>JAVWLC010000454.1:0-1910 GCA_036638175.1 Raoultibacter sp.
AGATTGCCTGAACGGCATCACGGGCATCGACGTATTCTATGTCTGAGGCACAGATCCCCGAGTCTTTGAAAAGTCCCTGATAAAGTGCTTTATAGCTCTCACTTCCATAGGGGTCTTTGGTCAAAGCCGCCATGAGGTGCTGCTTGTAGAGTGCCGTCGAAGCCTGAGCCAATTGTTCAACAAGCTCAAGGTCCACTTCATAACCAGCTTCGAGCAAGCGCTCCAGTTGCCACCGCGAGTTTGCTTCTCGTCGAGCAAGCGTTGGCGCGCACAATGCCGCAATTGCAGGAGAGTCATCAGTAAGCCCATAGCCAAGAATATGTACTTTGCGCTTTCGCTTGTGATCATAGGCGCTGATCTCAATGCCGCCAATGACCGTTATGCCACATGCCGCACCCTTTGCACGCGCTTGATCAAGGCCAACGGTCGTATCATGGTTTGTAAAAGCAAGGTGAGTGATAGCGCGCGTTTGAGCCTGTTCGAGCAGAGCATCAAAATCGTCAGATCCATCAGAAACTGTCGAATGAACATGCAGATCAGCACGAACGGTTTCGCTATCGGCAACAGAAAGGCGTCGGAGCAATCCTTCGACATCTTCGTGCGTCACACCATCACCCCTTCTTGCATGTTGAATTCTTTGTCGCACAATCCGTCCATGAACTCAAGATCATGGAAGATGCCAAGCATGGTGGTTCCCTGCCCTTTAAGCCGCTCGATCAATTCGCGAACTTTGAGCTTTGACGCATTGTCGAGTGAAGCGGTTGGTTCGTCGAGAAGCAACAGGCGCGGTTCTTTGATCATAGCCGCTGCGATGTTGAGTCGCAACTTCTCGCCTCCTGAAAAGGTGCGAGGAAACACATCCCAAATATCTTCAGCTAAATCGAAGTGATGCAACATTGTCTCGGTCTCATGGCGGCATCTCTCCTGCTGATTACAGCCATACGTTTCCACTGCGCTCTGCATGACAATATCGTATGCGCTACGGCGAGGCAGAACGTTAAGAAACTGCGAGACATAACCAATTTCGTGCGTGCGCAAGTAGATCATCTGGCGCTCGCTCGCTTGCGCGAGGTCAAGGCGGCCAAACGCTTCCGAGTCGTACAAAATGGCGCCCGCCTCGGGCAGATTCGTGCGGTAGATGCAGCGCAAGATGGTCGATTTACCACTGCCGCTCTTACCCGTGATGCCAACAAATTCGCCAGGCATGATAGAAAGGTCAATAGCCGCGCATCCACTAATGTGGCGATCAACCGCATGGATGGTAAACGACTTATCAAGTCCCGCAATCTTGAGGAGCGGGATGCGGCTCGCCGGTGCTCCACCGTGCGAAACGCTCGATGCAGGCATGCGGTCAAGATCCGCAACAGCCAGAGAAGCGCTCATCGGACCACCTGTACCCTTTCGGTATCGGCTTGCACGCGCTCATCGCTCAACACATGATGCTCGTGCGCAAGTCGGTCGATAGCTGCCTGCGAATCATTTGATTCATCCGCGAACTGCGGATAGCGACTTCCATACACAAGACGTCCCGCAACATAGGCCTGAGTAACAACAGGATTTGTGGGAACATCGGTTGTGCCCAATACTGGCAACTCACGCACAACAAGAATGTCAGCACGCTTGCCAACCGCGATGGAGCCCACTTCGTTAAAGAGTCCTGCAGCCTTCGCGGGATTTGCGGTAGCAAACGCGACGGCATCATTAAGCTCAACGCCGCAAACATGGTGCAACAAGAAAACTGCCTGCAACAATGCTGCGGGATAGTAGTCGCTGCACAGCATATCGATCGCACCTTCTTTGACAGCTTCGCGTGCAGAAAGATTGCCCGAATGCGATTTGCCCATCACAACATTGGGTGCCCCCGCAAGGGTATGCATGCCACGCCTGCGCGCATCGTGCGCTACGTCCAT
>JAVWLC010000455.1:0-1903 GCA_036638175.1 Raoultibacter sp.
CGTATGCAGGGTCAATGAGGTACGTCGCGTTCGTATATGTGGCAACATACTCTTTTTGCCACAGGTCATTTTCGATAATGTAGTTGATCATGCCGCCCCAAAATGCGATATCGGTACCAGGCCTAATAGGACAGTACAAATCGGCAACCGCAGCTGAGCGGGTGTAGCGGGGGTCTACAACAATGTTGATTGCACCCTTATCCCGTGCTGCGTGAACCCAGCGAGCACTTTCGGGATGGTTCTCTACGTTGTTAGAACCGCAGGTGAGAAGAACGTCGGAGTTTTTAAAGTCGTTCCAGTGGCCCGTCATTGAGCCTCGACCGAATGTGTTTGCCAGACCGGCAACCGTGGAGCTGTGTCAAACTCGCGCCTGGTTGTCGACGGCTACGAGACCAAGAGATCTCATGGTTTTAAGGATAGTGAAGCACTCCTCGTTGTTCTGCTGCGATCCGCCAAGACTGGCGATCGCTTCGGTCCTATTGACCACTACGCCATTTTTATCAACCTCAGTAAAGGTGGCATCTCGCGTATCCTTAACATGACGTGCGATTTCCGTGATGGCTTCATCCCAGCCAATTTCTGCCCACTCGTTGGATTTGGGCCTGCGAACCATAGGCTTGGTAATCCTGTTGGGGTTATGGATGACTTCGCGCGTATCTTCGGTGATAACGTTGCGAAGCTGGAACATTGCGGCTCCTTTTGAGCACAATCCGCCAGCATTGATCGGGTGGTCAGAATCGCCCTCGAGGTTAACAAGCTCACCATCGCGAACCGAACAGATCGAGCCACAGCCACCTGAACAGTAGCAACAAACGTTGGTGGACTCGTCAGTGTTGACGAGCTTCCAATCTGGGTCTGACTCTAAGGCATACGCGCTTGACTGCGTAGATAAGCCATACGCCAGACTTGTCGCAAGAGCCAGACCGGAGGCTTTAAAGAACCCCCTGCGTGTTGTCTTCATGAGACATTTCCTTCCTTCTCGTTTTTTATGTCCTGCCTTTATAATCGTAGGCAAGGACCTCAAAAAGGCACGGCACGCCCCGTTGCTTACCAGGTAAGCGGTCACCTTTTCGCACTAAAGGCATTTTTGAGAATTCGGTGAACGACAAGCGGACTATTTGCCCCGATGAGCGGCCCTATAGCTGCACAATAAGACTTGGTATACTGTTGTAATCAAGGAGGCTTTGAGCCAAGAAAGGAGGCATCTATGGGCGAAGCAGAGCGCACGTATCTCACGCGACTAACGTCAAAAGGTGGTTGAGCAGCTAAGTGGGGTCCGGGTGACCTCGAAGGTATACTCAGCTCTCTTGCGCCAGGTTTCGACGAGCAGATGCTGCTTGGATTCGAAACGAGCGATGACGCTGCAGTCTACAAAATAAATGATGAGCTAGCCGCCGTGCTAACGGTTGATTTTTTCACGCCCGTTGTCGATGACCCCTTTGAGTTTGGCCGCATTGCTGCTGCCAACGCACTCAGCGATGTCTTTGCCATGGGAGCAAAACCTCTCGTTGCCCTAAACCTGCTAGCGCTCGACTGCGCTCTTGGGTCTGATGTGGCATCTGAAATCCTCAAAGGAGGCGCTGATGCGGTCCGCGAAGCTGGCGCCATTATTGCGGGCGGACACACCATTGATGACGCTGAGCCCAAGTATGGCCTCTCGGTTTTTGGCACGGTCCATCCCAAGCACATTGTCCGCAACAAAGGCGCACTCCCAGGAGATCTTTTGTTTCTCACTAAACCACTTGGCATGGGAATCAAAAGTGCTGCCTTTAAAATTGGCTCTGAAACAGAAGAGAGCATGCGCCCCGTTATTGACGCAATGATGGAGCTCAATGCTGCGGCAGCTGAAGCTATGCTGCAGGCAGATGTCCACGCAGCAACCGATGTTACTGGTTTTGGATTT
>JAVWLC010000456.1:0-1883 GCA_036638175.1 Raoultibacter sp.
ACACTCCTGTTACTATCAAGTACCTCAAGTACGCATCAACTGTTAGCAATAGCTATTCGTTGGTTGCTGTTACAGACGAAGGTATTGAGCAGGGTGTTGGTTCAATGACGGCAGTCTCTGGAGATTCGAATTGTTTCTCTTTGGCAACGCCAAGAACATCCAAGAAGTTCAGATTCAAGAAAGTAGGCACAGAAGCACAACGTGCTGTCATTTTCCTGACAGACGTTGAGACTGCTCCAAGTGTCGCTGTAACCTCACCTACGTGGGTAGCGTTAACGCACTGCAATACACTGACTCATGGTGATATCGACTACTCGGATGAGGTCATGTTTGCTGCTGCGGCCGTTGGAACACAAGGCCCATTCAAAATCGTCGGTGAAGTTATTCCGAACCAGAAGACCTTGATGTTCTGCCCAAAACTTCGCTTTACGCAAAGGAGCAACTGATGTATTTATCTAAAGCGATGCAAAACATGCGTGGGAACCCCTTGCCTTCTACTCAGACCTTATCCGTTGTTAACCCGTTCATGCCCCAGACTTTCGCTTCGTACAACACTACGGGGTTATCTCAGGCATACGGTAGCGCTATCTGGACAGAAGTAAATGCCGCTATTGTGTTTTCAACTGGTGATACTATATCTGACAATCTGTGGAATGGTTTCTTAGCGCAGTCTTCCTTATATAGTCTAAACTCCTTACGCGCATTCCTAAGCACAAACCTTCCAGGATGTGTCATGGACACATCTTTCATTTCATCTGGCCTGATGCGTATCATCCAGACGGATCCTGGTGTGCGTACTTTCGAATGTACAGACGGTGCTCTGGGCCATCTGACATACGCGAAAGCGTTTAATCGTATGTACATTCTCTTAGGGCACTCTGGTGCTCTTGCTGTCGGTACCGCAAACATGGCGACTGCTATCGAGCTTACTCCACAAGATCTACAGCAAATGGGTGCAGCATTGACAGACAACGGCGATGGTACATTTACTCTTACCAGTAAAACAATCGCCCTGAACAACATCTCATTTAGTTAATGGAGTAGTCATGCAAATCTATCCATACAACTCCTTGAACTACACGCCGATGATCAATGTGGCATTTGTGTTTGACACAGATATCCCAGAAAGCGGTCAGCGTAGCGTTCATTCATTAGTCAATGACTCTATCACAGCGCGTCTGCTCACACGCACTTATGTACCAAACGCAGTAAACGTAAAGCAGGCGTACATGTTTACTCCTCTGTCCGATCCTTCGGCTTTTGGCGTAAATAAATTTTATCCTGCGTGGCAGCAACTTCCTGCGTCGATGAGTGTTTTCTTTGGCTCGTATTCACGCATAATTCCTAAAGTTAAGATGGCTCCGTACGATTCACGAAACAACGCATTGAATCTGTACAACGAGTCGGTCACGATGACGATTCTTGGACACAGGCTGCTTGATTTAAATTCGCGTATCACCTCGTCCAGCCTGTACGGTGTTGTCAACACATATAATCGTACGGATGAAAACTATGTCCAGATTACTGAGTATGATTTCGGAGGAGAAATTGAACTACAGGGTCTGGCAGGTTTTTCAATGGCAACTTCCTCAATTTTTGCTCAACCAGGCAACTGGCTTCAAGCATTTGTTGACGATATGTGGGTTGATGCAGTCGATATCAGCGCAGCACTGAACACGACAACAACGAACTGGTCGGCGGCAACGTATAATATACCAGCTGCCCAGCGTAAGAAAGCACGTAAATTCCGTTTAGTGAACAAAGCTGTATCACCATCAAGTGTAGTGTGGACACCGCCTCCGTTTGGATTGTTTTTCTACGGAGATTACACAGCAGGTGTTAGTCCTCGCACTTTAGGCAAGTACAAGTCAATGACTGTGTTG
>JAVWLC010000457.1:0-1864 GCA_036638175.1 Raoultibacter sp.
CTGATGCTTTGGCGGCTTCGGGACTAGCGGGCGCTCTTGATTGCCCTGTGCTTTTGACTAATGCTAATGGTCTTTCTTCTGAAACAGCAAACGCGCTTTCAACGCTTGGTGTGAGCTTTGTGATCATCGTTGGGGGAGAGCCCTCGGTAGGATCGCAAGTTGTAGCTGACTTAGATGGTATGTCTATTGCGACAAAGCGTCTTTCGGGCTTTTCTCGCTATGATACGCAGATTGCAATCTATCAGTACGGCATTGACGGCGATGCCGAACACGGCATTCCAGCTGGTCTTTGGAATGGAAACATGGTAGCAGTGGCTTCTGGCTCAAACTTCGCTGACGCGCTTTCATTTTCGCCCGTGGCATATTCTGCCAAGATCCCCGTGTTCTTGACTAACGAGTATGGACTGTTTTCTGCGGCACAAGAAGAGTCCCTGATAAAAAGTGCCAAAACGTACGGTCTAGGCAAGCAGGCTATCGCGATGGGAGACGAAATCCGAATTACGGAATCTACCCTTGGTTTCCTGAGTGGCATCTCGTATCTTGCCACAAAAGGGGGCGAAGCTTTTGTACCTGAACGCCTATCTGGTGAGACGCGCTATGAGACATCTTCGATGATCGCACAGTGGGCGGTTGACCGGAATTACCTTTCGTGGGATAAAGCGGCTTTCACTGCTGGAGAAAAACCCTACGATGCGCTCGGTGGCGGCTCTTTGCAAGGAAAGCAAAAGTCGGTGATGCTTTTAGTGCGCGATTCGGGTTCAAACCCTGGGATTGATCTTGCGGCACAGCAGCAGCTTTCAAGCATCAAACTGTTTGGCGATAAGAGTTCGGTTTCTAACGCATTACGTATGGAGATGGCTGATAGGTTTGGGTTTGCTTATTCGGATATAGTTGGCCTCAAGATTTATATAGATGCAGGTCACGGATGGGATTCCAGCAATAACGACGCAATGGATTATGGCGCATCGGGCTGTGGCTATACTGAATGGGAACTGACTTTGGACCTTGCTTCGCGTGTTGGAAATGAATTGAGGTCGCAATACGGGATTGAAACATACGTCAATGACGATGGAGGTTGGTACAAATTGCGTCAGGCTGAAGCTCAGGCGCTTGGGTGTGATTTGTTAGTATCGATACACTTCAATGCATTTAACGGAGTCGCTTCGGGTGTTGAATCGTACATTCATAGCTACAATGCGCACCCACTGTCATCTTCTCTGCAGGCAAAAGTTCACCCCTCACTCGTTAACGCAGTTGGCTTGAGTAATCGAGGTCAAAAGGAAGCTGAGCTTGCAGTTTGCGGAGGTAAGCTTCCGGCTGTATTGCTTGAAGTCTGCTTTATCGACAATCAGGGTGATATTGATACCTATATCCCAAGAAGAGATCGCGTAGCTGCTGGTATTGCTGCGGGCATTGCTTCGTAGAACAAAAACCATGCAAAGAAAGGTTTCACGTATGATGCTAATCCAAGAACGTCTGTTAAAGAAAGTTTTGGCGTGCGTCGTGTCTTTGGCCCTTGTGATGGGATTTGTTCCTACTGCATTTGCTGATCAGGTTTCAGATGATGCCACCAAAAAAGATACGATTCAAAATGTTTCACCTGATCAAGATGATACTTCTGCTGAAGTAGTTCCTGAGGCCACAAGTGATGGGGCGCAAGAGCAGCGGTCTACAAGCGAGATTACCGACGAACAAATTGCGGATGTGATGGCCGATGTTCAGGATGACGCCTCTGTTGATATGTACTCGCTCGAGGCGGAGCCTTTGGCTGCAATCGCAAATCCGATGCAAGAATTCTCTGGCGTTAATCGCTACGATACCGCAGCGCAGCAAGCGTTGTATGGTTGGTCGTCTTCTCGGGTAG
>JAVWLC010000458.1:0-1862 GCA_036638175.1 Raoultibacter sp.
AAGACCCGATGCGTCCTAACAAAACGGTGCGTATTCACAAGCCGATGATTGTTGGTCTTGACGACCCATTCAAGCCAATCTCAAAACAGAAACGTGTTATGGTCAGTTGCCCGTGTGAGAACTTCGTGTACATGTGGGAATATGCTGATGCCGAACACGGTGCTGCACGTATCATCTACGGCAACGGTGAGCCACCAAATTTCACAAACCCAGGTAGTGCTCCAGGTCTGTGTAAGCACCTAATGGCATTAGCTGATCTGATAAAACGTAACGGAGATTGAGATGTTCTTTAAAAACCCAGCAGGTGGTGTAATACCAAACTTCCCTGTCATGCACTCGATTGTTGAGGTGCATCGTCAGGTAGCTGAACTCAACGGTGAACTCAAAGCGGCTGGCTGTAATATCGTACAGAACTGTGACGCGTTTCTTATCGAAGTCCCTGCTGGTGTTGACGTACAACCAATCCTTGACAAACATGCGCACATGTTCAAAGGGCCTGTGCATAAAAAGTCTGCTCATCTGGTTATAGGGAGTGATGATGAAACAGCAGCCGTATAGTGTGTCTCTGTCTTTTGGTCCGCATATCGTTCACGGCCAAGAACAACCTAGCGCGTTCAATGAGGTATTTCAGCGAACGTTGCTCAATAAGCTACAGGAAGGTGTTAGCTCAATGGTCGAAGATAATCTCGATCTGAAAGCGACAACGCCCGGCATCCCATTTGAGTCTGTTGACAGTAGCTCCATACTGGAAACAATTCGACAATGGCATAAACTCATTCATGAGCCTGCGCCTGCTCCATTCGAGCCGTGCTTTATCCCAGATTGGATGCGCCCTAGTCTGCATGACAAAGGGATGACTGATGATCAGATCGACAAGATTCTGATTACTGGCATTGAACCGAATCGTGACAACGGCGTTCCTGGTATTGTGTTCACAACGGTAACAGTTTAATGGCATGTAGTAGTTGTGGCAGACGTAGCACTAAGTTCCGCTACGCTGCAAACTCTGCGCCTCCTACTGTGGTAGAGGAGGACGATACGTTAAGCGCTGCGCGTTTAACTCCTCAGGGCTGGGTTCGCACCTGTGTGAAGTGCGGTGCAGTCTCAAAGCCCTCACCCTTTGCAGAAAGCATAGAGAAGACGTGTGACTGCAAATCTGATGAGTAAATAAAAATGAACAACCTTGCTGGCTTAGTTCTGGCTTTAGATCAGTGCCGATTCTATGTTGAGAATATGGTACAAATTCAATTCGGCAAACCTCTACAGTCTTGTCCTGCGGAACCTCCGCACAATAAATCGATTAATGATCGCAATCTACATCGCATGGTGCCGCGCATTGAGAAAGCGTTTAACAATGCAGTCCATAACAATGAGCAATTCCCTGTTGCTGCGATTATCTATCGCTTTCGTTCGTTGCGTGGTATGTATAGCAATCGTTATGCTGACTACCGCACTGAGTTCGACGGTAATATGGTTGTCAACGGTCCGTGGCTGCTTGAACGTGAAGGCATGACAGACCGCGAGTGGTGTCGTTTCTTTTTGAAGTACACCGCAGACCAAGTGCGTAGTTTTATCTACATGGTGTGTCTCGATCAATATGCGCGAGAGCAAACAGACCACTATCTGCCTGCAGCTCCCTTTGTCTTTGATGAGCCTGAGTCCGAAACAGTCTCTGCGTATTTGAATGCCCACCACACTCTTATCAACGACCTGATGATGGCGCTGCTTAACACGCATAGCGATAGACTTGATATCCATCCGTCGCTACGCAAGTATGGTACAGACGTGATGCTTCCTTTGGCGGCCAAGTGTCTCAATCTGATTTACGAGGTGATGACGATCGATCCTCGTATCGCCAACAT
>JAVWLC010000459.1:0-1858 GCA_036638175.1 Raoultibacter sp.
CCAAGCCGCGCCGTTGCCGACGCGCTGGTGCGCTCTTACCGCACCGTTTCAGCTTATCTCGCATGTCCACATGGGAATACGGGAGTTTTCTTTTCTGTGGCACTAATCCGTCGGGTCGCCCCGCCCAGCCGTTAGCTGGCATCTTGCCCTTTGGAGCCCGGACTTTCCTCACACTTACGTGCGCGATCGCCTGGCCCACTCATTGTGGTATTCTAGCAAATCATTGCTAGCTTGGAGGTAGGATTACATGAATAACGCCAGCCCATCATTTCGCTTAGCCGACGCGAGCGATATTCCTGCTATTCTCGAAAAGATTCGCAAGCTAGCGGTATATGAAGACGCCGAGGACCAGGTACTTGCTACGCCTGAATTGCTTCATGAGTGGATGTTTGAAAAGCATGCGGCAGAAACGGTCGTCGTTGAGATTCCCGAAAAGCCCGAAGCGGGTATCGTGGGAATTGCGGTCTTCTTTCAGAACTTCTCAACCTGGACAGGTACGGCAGGAATGTATCTTGAAGACCTCTTTATCGATGAGGAATATCGGGGAGGCGGTACGGGCCGTAAACTGATGGCGTATCTTGCGGCGCTGTGCAGTGAGCGCGGTTGGTTGCGTCTTGATTGGTCGTGTCTTGATTGGAATGAACCGAGCCTTGGATTTTACAAGAGCATTGGCGCAGCTAGAATGGACGAATGGGTCCATCATCGCCTGACGGGGGAATCCCTTGAAGCGCTTTCCAAGGACGCTCGCTAGTATGGCAACCTGTGCGCTTGTTGGGGCAGTTGAATTCAATGCGGAGCATTTTGCTTCGCACGACTTCGACTTTGTGATTGCGGTTGATGGGGGATACGCTCACCTTGAACAGGCGGGCGTGGTGCCTGATCTTGTACTCGGTGATTTTGATTCGCTCGGTTACGTGCCTGATCATCCCAATGTAGAGGCGCATCCAACTCATAAAGATGCAAGCGATATTGAGCTTGCTATGCACCGTGCTGCCGAAGCGGGTTTTGATACGCTGGTGGTGTACGGGTGCATGTCGGGTCGGCTTGATCACACGGTTGGCATGTTGCAACTGCTTGGGAAGTTTGCTCAGCTTGGGCTGAGGGTTTTTGCTATTGGCGATACGTTTGCCGTAACGGCGCTTGCGGATGGCGGGTACAAGCAGCTGAGTTTTTCTGAGGTTGCGTCGGGGACGCTTTCTGCGTTTGCCCTCACCAATGAGGTTACTGGTGTTGATGAGGTTGGCCTCGAATATCCGCTCGACAAAGCAACTCTTACCAACACTGAGCCCCTTGGCGTATCGAACGAATTCACGGGAACTGCTGCTTTGGTTGCTATTGAGCACGGTACGCTTCTGGTGTTTTTCCCTCTTGAAGCTTGGGATAAGCTGGAATCCTAGGAACACATCGAGTCATGTTGTGCTGGCGACGGCCCGCGTGGGCGCCGCACTTTCTTCTCCTGCATACGGATTGATAGAAAATGCGGCGCAGCTTTGATTCTAAGAGCAAATCTGGTGCGTATTACTGAGTGGCACCTAAGGTGTGGGGAATAGCGGTGCCGCCACCTTCTCCGCTTTCCGAATGACACGATAGGCAAGTGTCATCTGCACGACCGTCATGGTCTTTTGGCATCACGCGGTATCCTGCTTGTCCGTGACATTCTGAACATCCGCTAATGTCTGAAGCCAGGGGCGTGCTCGTAGGATCTTCGAGACCTTCCAACGGCTTGCCATATGAAGAAGTCGTGGCAGCTTGACCTTCATCTGCTTGAGGTGTGGAATTCGGTTGCGTATTGCATGCGGTCAAGCAGAGCAATGAGACGAGTGTCAAAACGAGAATGATGAGACGAAATGAGATCCGT
>JAVWLC010000460.1:0-1855 GCA_036638175.1 Raoultibacter sp.
GCTAGACACTCGTTTAGCTACTTACATGAGGACATGTATATGAAAAAGTCAAAAGTTAAAGCAGAAGCTGTTGCACCCACCATTGAAGGCCGTATCTTTACTTTGTTTGGTGCCGGCCCAATTCCAGATGAATCAACAATACCGTTTGCTGATCGTGATACATTTCTTCCTATGCTGCGTAAAGTTCAGGACGCTGCTCAACTGGAACGCATTCGTGGTTTATCTTGCTGTCCGTATTGCCGTGAGACAATGATGCTTGGTGAATACACCAAAGACAACTGGCTCTGGTCATACTCATATCAGCATATGATTGAACACCACAACGTAACGCCGTCCGCAGAATTTATTGCTTACGTCGAAGCTGCTTCCAAGTAACCTGAAATTTAGCTGAGGATATGTACATGAAAAAGATTAAACACACCTTCCGCTTGACTGACTTGGTTCGTATTGCCGATGAACTTCCTTCGACCAAGAGCGCTTTCACTTCTGGTGAAGATGCAATTGTTGTTGGTCGTGATGAAACAGAAGATAAGTATAATGTTGATAAGGAAAACTAAAAATGAATGAACGTCATAACTTTTACTATGACAGCCCATTCTACTACGGGCTTATCGTGTGGCGTAGACGCCTTGCTATAGTGTGTGCAATGCTGATCGCTATTCTGATTATTCACGGTCGATCCGCTCATGCTGTTGAAGACATGTGGTTCTGGACTGGCATTATCTTCGGAATCGTTGGTGGTGTGTGCTTTATTCGTATGCACTCGTATGAATGTTACCTGCTTGCTGCAATGGGTCCGCTCGACAACAACACCGTTGTTGGTTCGTTGAACTTCGATAAGATCGAGCGCAAACATGCTGTCTGGTACGAAAAGAAGTTTGGGCACAAGCCACCTAAAACTAACACATGGAGCATCGACTAATGGCACTTATGTTTACTGAGAAACATCGCAAACAATTCGGCCGAGATAGCAAAGACCCGCAGTATCATGGCGATGCGTGTGAGGCTGTTTATAATCACGGCATGGAGTTGTTGCGTGAGTACAAGCGTCTGGCATTACTTATCGGTGCGAAGCGTAGAACGCGCCTAGACAAAGGTGCTCCTATAACCAAGTGCTTCCGCAAACAGTGGATCGAAGATAAGAAACTGGCGAATGAAGACACGCGCCCTATTGCTGTGTTGATTGATCGATTCAAAGAAGTATCAGTGCTATTGAAGCTGGCGCGAATGAACTACACCGACTTGCATACTCGTCGTCACGGCATTAGTCGTCCGAGTTACTTCCACTGGAGAGACTGACATGGCCAAGCATCATAATACAATGTGTCTGGCCTGTCGCTGCGATATAGATATTGGAGATAGATAATGGCTGTAGGCTTCGTCAAAGATGATGGCGTAAATGATACCATCGAAACGAACGTGATGAACGAGATTGACCGCGCTCGTTCAGAACTGCAAGGTGTAGGCTCTGACTACTGCATCAATCCAGATTGCGGTGCAAAGATTCCTGCGATGCGTAAACTGGCTATGCCAAACGCTCGCTACTGTGTTGCCTGTCAGGCAGAACATGACGGTACTGCTAACGTCGGCTACAACCGTCGTGGTTCCAAAGACTCTCAATTGAGGTAGTAATGAATATTAAAGCTAACCCTGAAGTGACATACACGCTTGAGGGCTTTCTGCCAACGCAAGTTGCTTGGGTGCCGATCACATCTGGTCTTAAAGACGCAATTGAAATTGCTGAGTTGCTCGATCAGTTAAGGATTGATCCTAAGTGCCCACGCAGTCCTGCTACTGCGTTTCGCCTTGTGAAGGTAACGCGAGAAGTCGTTCAATTTGTGGAGATAGACAAATG
>JAVWLC010000461.1:0-1844 GCA_036638175.1 Raoultibacter sp.
TACGATAACATGCGTCACGGAGCAGGCGTCAATGGCCTAAATCTCGAAATGCCGCAGAGTCTGTTTGATGAGTGGACCATCACCGTTAAGGGCAACGTCAACAAAGAATACACCGCAAAACTTCCCGAGCTCATCAAGGAAGCTGAAGCCGATGGTGCCATTGTTGAGAAGACCTCAAAAATGGTCTGCAACTGGAACCCCATCGGTGGTGGTGGCGTTACCAACACTGAGATCACAGGCATTCCTGTCAGCTGGCTCATCGAAAAGGCTGATGGCTACAAAGATAGCACCACAGGCGTTCGTGCACTCCGCGCGGATGGCAGCTCAAAGCGCGCCTTCCCGAAGGATAAAGTTGACAACAACGAAGCGCTCCTCGTATATAAAATTGGTGGCGAATATCTCGATGCAACACGCGGCTATCCTTGCACCAACTGGGTTGAAGGCGTTGACGCACAGATTAACTCCAAGCAAATCGATACCTACCTGGTAACGGATGAGGCTATTGACTTCACTGATCCTTGGGCAGGCAATCCCAACGGATGGCGCAACGAAGCCGGAGACGCCATGAACCGTCCTAACGCAAGCATTTTGGGCGTTCCCGATGGTCTTCTTGTTCAAAACGGTGAGCCCTTCACGTTCACGGGCTATGTTGATGCTTACGACGAAAAAGTCGCGAACATGGAATTCTCCATGGACGGTGGCACCACCTGGACCAAGTATGAACTGGGCGATACCGACCGCAACAAAATGGTCTGGTGGAGCTTCGCTTATACACCCGAAAAAGAAGGCGCCTACTGCCTGACAGTTCGCGCGACAACCGCAAGCGGTGAGGTGAGCTTCGAAACACAAACCGCAATGATCAATGCAAAAGACAAGATGCCAGCACCTGAAGAAACCACCGTTCTCACCTCGGGCTCGCTTATCCCGCCAAAGGTGAATCTCGATGCCATTTCTGACGAGAAGACCAAGTAAGGAGGACGCAATGCCTTTCAATACACCAAAAAAGATCGTAGCAGGCGTAGCTAGTTCAGCCCTGCTTCTCTTTGGCGCCACTACCGCTATTGCAGCACCGATTCAGCAAGCTCAAAAAGCTGATCAGGAGCCCCAAGCAACAACGCATACCGTTGGCGACCGCGAAATCATCGCCCATTGGGTTGGCGAAGAAGACAGCCCCTATGTCAAAGTTGCACACGCCGAAGGTTCTTTTGCCTTCAATCAAGAAGGCGTCACACCCAACGATGAACTGTTCAACATCTTTGGAGCAACCCTGACCAGCATGTGTTCAAAGCCCGCAGCTGAGCTTGCAGCAGAGCAAGAGGGCGTAGCAAACTACTATGTCAACGTTGGCGGCAATATCAAAAAGAACTTCACCGTAGACATGAAAGAGCTTGCAGAGGATGCCACCGAGCAAACGATGATGGCCTGCTCCTGCGCTACTGGCTCACCCTTTGGACAAGTGGCTGTCATGGGAGTACCTCTATCTGCCGTTGTCGAAATGGCTGATCTGGAGGACGGGGTCAACACGATTACCGCATACGGTGCCGACGGCTTTGGCCAGCCGCTCCCCTTGCAGTACGCGCTCGATAAAAATGCTCTATTTGTCTACCAAGTCAATGGTCAAGAGCTTGCCACAACAGGCTCTGGTTCAAGCTTGCAGCTTTATATGCCCGAAACGGTTGCCCGGTATTTCACGCGCAGCATTGTTAACATCGAGCTGACGCAAGAAGATAAAGTACCTGATGTGCAAACAGTTGATCCAACCTATCGCAACAAGATCAACATCATGAACGACGCATCGGAATGCCTCTTCAAAGCTGGCGATGAAATCACGTTTGAAGGCGTTG
>JAVWLC010000462.1:0-1844 GCA_036638175.1 Raoultibacter sp.
CTGTAGAGTTTGGAACCGCTGAAACCGATAAAGCCATTGCCGCGTGGATTTCTGCCAATACGAATGGAACCATCGATCCTGAGGTTCAGACCGAGGCGAGCCAGATCATGTCCATTATTAACACGGTCTACTTCAAGGGGAGTTGGGCAGATCAATTCGACGCGGCGAATACGAAACAAAAAACGTTTCGAAGCACAGCAGGCGATGTGCAGGCTGACTTTATGACGCAACGCCTTGCAAGCCCCAGCGAGTTTGTCAAAACCGATACCTATACGCGTGCAAGCCTCGGTTTTACGGGGGGAGCAACGATGTCGTTCGTGCTGCCTGCCGAGGGAGTGAATGCGCGCGACATGCTCACCGACGAGAAGGCTCTCAAGGAAGCATTTACCAGTGAGGCGCGCGATATTGGGTATATCACGTACACCATACCGAAAACGAAATTCGACAGCACCTATGACTTGATCGACCCGCTTAAGAGTCTTGGTATGAAAACACCGTTTTCTGATCAAGCCGATTTTTCGAACCTAACTGCAATGCCCGCATTCATCTCGAAGATCAAACAAGAAAGCTATATCACCTGGGATGAGAATGGTGCAGAGGCAAGCGCGTATACTGATCTTGGGATTGAAAAAATGTCAATTGCACCCGATAATCTTGTGGAGCTTGATTTCATGCTTGATCGTCCATTCCTCTTCCAGATAACTTCGTCACAAGGTGTTCCGCTGTTCATCGGTATTTGCGAAAATCCTGCGGCGTAATTCTGGGTGCTTGAATGTGAAAGCGTGGATGCATCGGTGGCTGATGCTACGCGAAAACCTTGTAGCATCTCGGCAACAAATGGTGCGCTTGCTCAAAGAGCAGCGCATAATGGATAATGCTTCTGTTCAGGAGGTTACTTGCGTTTGTGTTTGTAAATGGCTGGCGGACGTGCATAGCCAAGGGTGAATCTGTACAAAAGAAAAGCCCCGCATACTGCGGAGCTTTGCATTTCGGATGGTGCCCGAGGCGAGAGTTGAACTCGCACGTCTTTCGACAACGGTTTTTGAGACCGCCGCGTCTGCCATTCCGCCACTCGGGCGCAAGGTGAAAGTATAGCGGATAGAGCTGCCACCGCCAAGAGCTAAATTGCCATACGGTCAATCTTGGGGCAGACAGAGTCAGGAGGATGCTATGGGCACTGAAGAACTGAGTACCGCAATCGATTCCTATATTGATGACGTTTGGGAGCAGGTAGTCGAAGATATTACGACACTCGTGCGAATACCGAGCACCGAAGATCTTGACAACGCAACCCCTGAAGCGCCGTATGGTGCGGGTCCCGCCGAAGCGCTCAAAGCTGGTGTGGCGCTCGCGGAAAAACTTGGATTCGATGCTCATAATTGCGATGGACATATTGCCTATGCTGATCTTGCGGGTGCCAGTGAAACACAAATTGGAATCATCGGTCACTTGGATGTTGTGCCCGCCGGTTCTGGTTGGAACTATGAACCGTTTGATGTGACCCGCAAGGAAGGTTACCTCATTGGTCGCGGTGTTCTTGATGATAAGGGCCCCAGTGTTGTGGCAATGTATGCCATGCATTTCTTCAAAGATCAGGGTATTGAACTTCCTTATACGTTGCGCATGATTATGGGCGCTAATGAAGAAAGTGGCATGCGTGACGTCACCTATTATCGTGAACACTACGCTGATCCTGCATTCATCTTTACGCCCGATGCTGATTTCCCTGTCTGCTATGGCGAAAAGGGCGGCTTTGATGGCTGCTATACGAGCAAGGCCATGGGAAGCGATGCCAAGATTGTTGAATTCAAGGGCGGCAACGCAACGAACGCGGTTCCCAGTGA
>JAVWLC010000463.1:0-1823 GCA_036638175.1 Raoultibacter sp.
CTTTCTTGAAAGTCAGATTCCTTCAATCGAGCTTCAATGTGCAGCTGCAGCAACAAAGTTTGATCTCTCGATCCGAGAACAAGAAGTGCTTTACTTGCTTGCTACAGGCAGGGGCCGTAAATACATCGGTGAAGCTCTTTTCATCGCAGAAGGTACTGTCAAAACGCATGTTTCGAGTATTTACTCAAAACTCAACATTCATTCTCGTGAAGAGCTGATCAGCCTCATCACCGAAGAAAACTTAAAGCAGACAACTAACGGCACTGCAAGCAAAAGCGGCCCCACGTAGGAGCCGCCCAAAACAGTCAGGTTCATTCACTTGCTCACAGCATCAAACCTATGAGGCCATCCAAACCGCACGGCCAAACAGGTCCTGGATCTCCGAGAGCAAGACCTGGCTGCGAGCATCGACCGTCACGGGTAGTTCAGCCCTGAACTTGCGCCCGTCAGCTTGCTGGATAAAGAGCACTACCCCATCGCGACCTGGATACGACTTCAAAATGCGATTCAAACGCAGTGACGTATTCTGATCGAAGTCCGCCGATGCAATTTTAAGCTCAAGGTGCGAAGGCCGCGCATCGTCTTCGTTGAGCTCGATGACTTCCATCTCGTAAGCAATCAGTTGGTTGCCGCGATCCGAATGCTCAAACTTGCCCTTAACCTTTACAATCGCGTCTTCCTGCATGGCTTCTGCGTTGTCGTCATACTTGAAGCAGATTGCCTCAACATGGCCCGTGGTATCCTCAAGAGTAAAGGTTGCCATTCTTGATCCACGCTTTGTGAGCTTGGTGGCAACGCCCGAAATCATACCCACAAAGGTTGCGCTTGGAATATCTTTCTCGCGCTCAAGCAAATCGCCCAGCGAGAACTTCGTCATGCGGGACAACAGCCCCTCATACGGGCGTAGCGGGTGGTCCGAAACGTAGATCTTGAGGATCTCTTTCTCATAGGCAAGCTTGGTACGCTTGTCCCATTCAACGCCATCGGGAGCAGGGATTTCATCCTCAAAGCCAGAATCGGGATCATCACCGAACATGTCAAACATGCTCACCTGACCCATCGCGCGGTCTTTTTGACGCTTGGTAGCACCTTCAAGTAGCGGCGTTTCTTCAATGAAGTACATGAGGTGCCTGCGGGTATATCCCGTCGAGTCGAACGCGCCAGCCTTAATGAGCGCTTCAAGCGTTTTGCGGTTGTATGCTTTTGAATCCATGCGATTGACGAAATCGTGCAGTGAGGTAAACCGGCCATTCGCATCGCGCTCACGGATGATTTCCTCGGCCACCTTTTCGCCAACACCACGCACGCCAGCCAAACCAAAGACCACGCCCTCGTCAGTTGGGGTGAACTCAAGGTTTGACATGTTAATATCAGGCGGCAAAACAGGAATTCCGTTGCGGTTACAGCTTGCAATGTACTTGATCAAACGATCCGAGTTACCCATGTAAGACGAAAGCGTAGCCGCCATGAAATCATGAGGATAATACGCCTTCAGATACGCCGTACGCATAACAATGATGGCATAAGCAGCAGAGTGCGATTTGTTGAACGCGTACTTAGCGAACTTCTCGGCGTCTTCCCAGATCTGCTTGGCAATTGACAGCGCAAAGCCATTCTCAACGGCGCCGTTGTTCCAGTCTTCCTGGAGCTGACGCATGATGTCGAGCTTTTTCTTACCCATAGCTTTACGCAGCTTGTCTGCTTTACCTGCAGAAAAGCCGCTCATGGCCATGGAGATTTGCATGATCTGTTCTTGGTACACCATAGTGCCGTAGGTTTCCTCAAGAATAGGGCGCAATCGATCATCGTAATAGTGAACGGGC
>JAVWLC010000464.1:0-1819 GCA_036638175.1 Raoultibacter sp.
TGGTTGTTTTCCCAAGCTCGTGGAGTTCGGGTTTGACGTAATAGATCTTGCATGCGTCATGGAGTGTCTGAGAAGCTCGTTTGTTACTCGGAAGCGTTATGGCGTGCTCGAAGGGCGTTCTTTCGGAGATTCCATGCAAGAATAGCGCTGTTTCGTGTGAAAAAACAAGATAGGAAGAACGTTTGCTGAGAGCAAATAACTCATCTTCGATACTGTCGGAAAGAATGTATTGCCCGTGGCCGATGCGTGCGATTAGCCCTTTATCAACAAAATGAGAAAGGGTTGTCCTAGATACACCCTTTTTTTGAGCTTGCATGCTTGAAATAATGCCACCGTTTTCTTTTGCACAATCTTTCAGTTTATCGAATGCTTTCATGCTCATCACCTTACTTTACAGTTATAGTAATATCGTAATTCATATTGATACAAATGTAAAGTAATTCAATAATGCACAAAAAAGAGATGCTCTGTCCAATCGAAGCAAAAAGGCGGTCCCCTCGAAAATGCTGCACCCAAAATGTTGTAAAAATCAAAATGGCATTATGGATTTGCAATAGTATGCGACCTTGTTTGCGAGGTATTGATAGATGAAAGAACAAGAAGTTCACCTCGAGGAAATACTCATACACGCACAAAAACCTGCGTCATAAAAACTTCCCGAATTCCCTTGACTCTCACGTAACGTCATAGTTTATGCTCATACTCGCAAGAAGGTACGACACGTAAGCCTGCAGGCGCCTTCTTGCGAACATGAAGCTATGATCAGATGAGAGGCACTTGTGGTGACCAAGAAAGACTATTCGGTACACGAACTCGCCCAACTTTCGGGCGTGAGCGTGCGCACCCTGCATCACTATGACGCAATTGGCCTGTTGAGCCCGAAGCGAAGCGGGAACAACTACCGCGTGTACGGTGCGGCTGAAGTTAATCGGCTGCAGCAAATCTTGCTGTACCGCGAGGTGGGCATGGGGCTTGCCGCCATAAAGGCAGCGCTTGATGACAAGTCATTCAAAGCTGCCGACGCGCTTGAAAATCACTTGAGCCATCTGATCGAGCAACGTGAACGCACCAATCGACTTATTACGAGTGTCGAAAAGACGCTCGCCAGCATGAAAGGAGTATCGACAATGACCGATACAGAGAAGTTCGAAGGCTTCAAGCAGAAGCTTGTCGAAGGCAACGAGAAAAAGTACGGGGCAGAAGCCCGCGCGGCATACGGTGATGATGCCGTCGACGCGAGCAACGCGAAGGTGATGGGTATGAGCGAGGAACGTTATCAAGCAACCCAGGACCTCGAAGCGCAGATGAAAGAAGCTCTGCTTGCCGGGATGAAAACGGGCGATCCGGCAGGTCCTGACGCGCAGCGTGCTGCCGATTTGCACCGCCAGTGGCTTTGCGCTTTTTGGAAAGACGGTCAGTACAGCAAAGAGGCACACAGCGGCTTGGCTGAAATGTATGTAGCCGATGAGCGCTTCACGCAGTACTACGATGATGCCGCGCCAGGAGCTGCTGCGTTCCTTCGCGATGCCATCGCCATCTACTGCGCTGTTTAGACGATAGGAGCAGGAGCTGCTGCGGGACCAAGCGATACTAAGATGTCAGCATCATATTGCGTGCGGTTTTCCGTGTAGCTCCTGAAACACTTAGAAGCACCAACAATCCCAGCGATGTATTGCGCTTCTTCCTCCAGTTCGGGGTAGCGATACACCACAAGTGTGTGATCGTACGGAAAAGGTCCAACCAAATCGACGGTGAAGCCTTCTGATTGGAATACCTTGACGTAATCTTTAGCAACTTTTGTTTTGTCTGGGTTGCTTTG
>JAVWLC010000465.1:0-1781 GCA_036638175.1 Raoultibacter sp.
GGAACAGGAATGGCTTCCATGGCACTTCGTTGTTCGGGAAGCATGTTGGCAGTCATTGCTGTGCGAACATTGCCTGGGGCTACGGCATTGAGGCGTACGCCACGTGAGCCCCAATCAGAACTCATGCGCCGCACCCAACGAGCCAGCGCGTACTTCGTTGATGCATAGTAAACGTGTCCCACGGCAGGATCGACATCCTTAACCAGCTCAAGAATGCGGTCCTCATCAGCCTGGTTGTTTAGCATGCCAGCCACGTCCATGCGGGCTGCTCCCTGGGCGATGGAGTTTGACGAAGTAACCACGCAGCTTCCGCCCCGTTTTTCTAAAAGGTCAAACGTGCCGCGTGCCATCTCGGTGGCACCAAAATAGTTCAGCGAAATGATAAGCGAAATGGGAACTTTACCTCCCGATACTCCCGCATTGCAGATCATGGCATCGATGCCATCGGGGAAGCGTTCGTGCAGCTCAGCGAGCGCCGATGCGCGACCTTCTTTTGTCGCTAGGTTTGCATTGATGTCGCCGTCCTTAAGGTCGATATTCACAACCTCGTGACCGCGTTCGCGCAGGACTCCAGCCGTTTTCGCGCCGATACCGCTCGATGCGCCAGTAATGACGTAGACACCCATGAACCTATCCTTTCGTCGATGTCTGCAGCGACATGTCTTATTGCCATGTCGTATTTCTGACGATGATAGCATGGCTTTTAGCCTGATCACCGACATCAAGGTTAGCGGTAGGCGAGCTGTTATACATGGTGGAATCGTGCGGCTTGTTGTGTGAGTACGTGGGGGATGTTTAGCTGTTCCCGCACGATAGATTTTTGGGGGTCCCGAGTTTACGTACCAGAAACGGTGGGTTCTTGATTACCGTACGGGATATATACTTTGTAGGATCCATAAGTAAAAAGTAAGCAGGAGTAAAAAGCCATGGGACGGCATACGAACACACATATGAGTATTAGTAGAGCACTTCGCGTGCTTCTTTCGGTTTGTTTAGCAGTTGGTCTTGCGCCTATGATTGCCTTGGCGGACACAACCGTTGGAGTAAAAACCGAAGCTTTTTCTCAGGTTAATGAGACCGTGGTAATCAACCCTGATGATCAAGATGGGGTAGAGGTAGCAAGTGGTGAAGTGACTGCAGATGAACAGGTTAAGCAAGAACCTATCAACACCGAGGTTGCACTCGACTTAGCAACACCCAAGTCCTCCCAAATCACCACCGATGTCACGCTTGGCACCACCCCCGACACCCGAACAGAGACCTTATTGGTAGACGGCCTTACCTATCTGGTTGATTACTCCTCACTATCAGCAACCCTCACTGGCTGGTATGGCAATGTTCCTACAGGAGATCTTTCAATCCCCTCAGAAATCACTGATGGCAAAAACACCTTCAAGGTGCAATTCGCTGGGGGGGGGACTTTTTAGGCCTAAATTCGAGTGAGTCCCAAACCCCAGAAACCTCTCAGTCCTCCCAAAAAAATTCAACTACCAAAACCCCTGATACTCCCATCTTCAAAGACTGTCCCAACCTCAAGTCAGTTACTTTACCCTCAACAATCACATCCATCGGAAAGTCTGCCTTTGAGCAGTGTCCATCCTTGCAGTCAATCCACGTATCTCCTCAAAACACAACGTATGCCTCCTATGAAGGCATCCTCTATTCCAAAGACCTAACCAAACTCCTATTCGTTCCCGCGGGTATGGAGACAACAGCGTATCTCCCCAATACCACAGATACCGTCCCAGCAGGAGCATTCTCGCATAGTGCCCAGCTAACCT
>JAVWLC010000466.1:0-1762 GCA_036638175.1 Raoultibacter sp.
CGCCGCTTCGTTTGTTGTGATCGACCTTGGAAACCCGTTGCGTCTGTGGGAACTGATTGTCTTTTCAAATATGACATCGCCGCTGATGTGGGATATCTTCGTGATTACCGCGTACTTGATTTTGTCGGTATTTTACCTGGTGATGATGATTCGCAGCGAGAAAGGCAAGGTATCCCAAACCGCTTTGCGCGCCGTTTCCACCGTTGCGCTTATCCTTGCCGTGCTGGTACACAGCGTTACAGCGTGGATATTTGCTCTTCAAAACGGCCACGATATGTGGAACACCGCCATTATGGCTCCCTGGTTTGTGTCCTCGGCGCTGGTGAGCGGACTTGCCTTGGTCATGGTGGTAGTTATTGCCTTGCGCAAGGTGGGATATCTGGAACTTGATTCCAAGTACCTGGTCAAGATGGGTAAATTCCTGGGCGTATTTTGCTGTATCGACCTGTTCTTCTTTGGATGCGATCTGTTAACCGAAGCGTTTCCGGGTGGGCACAGCGCCGATATCGCCACAATGATAATGTTTGGGCCTTTGGCTCCTTTCTTCTGGACTGAGGTGATAGGTTGCGCGATCGCCATTGCTGTGGGCTTCATTCCCAGCCTGCGCCGTCCTTCCTTGTATGTGGTGGCGGGCGTTGGGGCTATGATTGCGATATTTTGCAAGCGCTGTCAGATTATCCTTGGCGGTTTCACTCCAAAGAATATCGATCTTGTTACCGCTGCACCCACCTATCCCTTGACCGATCTGGGCGCTCAGATTAAAGCGGCGATTCCTTCTCTCGTGTATTTTCCTACTCCCCTCGAGTTTATGGTGGTTATCGCCATGTGCGCTCTGGGCGTAGCTGCATTGGTGTTAGGCTTGCGCTTCCTGCCGCTGAAGCCTACCGAAAACACTCACTAAGTCTACTATTGCTGCCGTGTGCTTCCGTATGCCGAACGTATACGGAAGCACGTTTTGAGGAGGCGGATTTCCCTTATGGAAGAAAGCAAGCATTTGGCTGGTCAAGCTACGGTTGTGAGCGTGGACGAATGGCATGGCCGTGCTGCTCTGTGCGAGCTGCTGGTACGCTCGCTGAAATGCCCCGATCCGGTTTTGGCGGAGGCCGTCGCCTCGGGAACATGGGCGTGTGCTGCCTGCGAACTCACCGATTCTTTGCATATTACCCTACCGCAAAACTGGGATGCCGAACTGTCTAAGTATTCCCACGGTTTGGATAATGATTCCTTGTTCCACCAGCTAAGGATCGAGTATACGCGCTTGTATGCACTGGCTCCTCAGTCGGCCGTGATACCGTATGAAGGCTGTTGGCGTGCTGCCAAAAAGGGAGAACGCCCGCTTTTGTTCGTCAATACCGAAGCGCTTGCGGTGGGAGAGACGTGCCGCCTTCTTGGCCTTGAGCGCGGGGGAGATGCCAACGATTCGCTCGATAGTGTCGTCATCGAGCTAGAAGTGCTCTGGTGCATTGCTCTTATGGCTGCCGGCATTCTTGAATGCCCCAAAGATGTTGTGGCTGAAGAAGCGTGGGAAAGCTTTTTTGGGCAGCACGTCGCCTCATGGATGGACGGTTTTGCCGAAGACACCTTCAGCGAAACAGAGGAACCGTTTTACAAAGCGACAGCATGCTTGCTTCAAGCGTTTGTGAAATCGATGGGGTAGCTGACAGGATTTGAACCTGCGACCCCTTGACCCCCCAGTCAAGTGCGTGAGGAGTTTTTATTCCTTGTTGCCTGCGCCGCTTCACGCAGTGCTTCTCTTGATTGG
>JAVWLC010000467.1:0-1760 GCA_036638175.1 Raoultibacter sp.
GCCGGTGAAACGGTTTTCGAGACCGCCGCATTCAACCACTCTGCCACCCCTCCGCGAGGTGCGACCGTCTGGTGTTTCAACGATCGTTCAGCATGCGCTTTCGCGCTTATGGCGACTTCTGGCGGAGAGATAGGGATTCGAACCCTAGGTACGCTTTTGGCGCACACACGATTTCCAATCGTGCACCTTCGGCCAGCTCGGTCATCTCTCCGCTGTGTCGCATCATCGCTGCCACGCAAGAATGTAGCCTGCAAAGCAGCAGCGGATACGTAGTATACCCCAGCTAGTATTTGCTCACAAGCGAATAATATCCATTGCTTTGAATCTGCAAAGGTATCGCGAACAATGCGATCATCACCATTTTGCGTTCCCTAATAAACAACAACCGCCTGCTATCTGCAAGGCGGTTGTGTACTGTACGGTATATCTGGAAGGTGTATATGGCCACCACGTTTTCGACTTAGGAAGCCTCAGCAGGCTGCTGCTCACCCGTCGATGCGCTCGAATCTGTAGAGCCGCTTTGAGCTCCTGTATCGGTGCTACCCGCGGTTGCTCCGTCGGTCGTGCCGCTACCAGCTGCAGCAGCATCACCAGACGTGCTACCAGTAGAGCCTGATTCGGTTCCACTCGTTGCCGACTCATCAGTCGGAGCTGGATAGTTCGTCATGTCAATGTTATAAGACACGTTCTCGGGCATATCATTAATAACAATTTCGGCGCTCTCTTTGTACTCGGTATACCAAGTGTTAAACGCTTCGGTCTCTTTTTGGCTCGTCAAGCTTGTCCGAACGCTTTCGAGAATCTCTGCAGGAACCTGATCAAGGCTCGTTATTCCACCTTCGGGTGTTGCAAAAATATCAGTGCACTTGATGATGTGATATCCATAGGTGCTTTCAACAAGACCGCTAATTTGATCCTTCTCGAGATCCTTAAGACCGGTTGTGTACTCAGTCACGAGCGAGCTCAGTTTATCCCAACCCACATCGCCGCCTTTTTCTTTCGTGCCTGTGTCCTGAGAATACTCAGTAACTGCAGCGGTAAACTCGAGCTCACCAGAGTTAATCTTATCGAGTACTTCTTGCGCTTTTGCCTGGTCCTCAGTGTTAAAGAGGATATGGGACGAGCGCTTTGCGCCGTTGTACATCGCAGAGTACTCAATCAACTCAGCATCAGTCGGTGCTTCTGCCTTGCCAACTACTTCTTTGAGCGCTTGTTCGGTCAAAGCAAGTTCGACAGATTCGCGATAGGCCTCTTCAGTTGTGTTAGCTTTTGTCAAAGCTTCAGCCCACGCCTCATCAGAGTCGTAGTTAGCTTTCATTTTGTTGACGGTGTCATCGATTTCGGTGGATTCAACCGTTACGTTATTCTCAGCAGCAGCTTGCTTTACAAGTTCCTGGCTCACGTAATAATCGATAACCTCTTCGCGTACAGACTGTGGCGTATAGCTGTTCTCAGCAAGCCATTTGCCCCATGCCTCTTCTTCCCCAAGAGACGATGCAGTACGGAAATTCTGAATATACGTTGTAACCTTGTCCTCGGAAATCTCTACTCCGTTGACTGTTGCCGCGGTACCACCCGTCATTCCATCTGAGTTGTTGCTACACGCAGCGAGGCCGAGTACGCATGCTGAAGCCAAGCCAGCAGCGCAAACAAACCTCAATAATTTCGAAGCTTTCATATATACCTTCCCTCTTCATACCCGCAGGCATGGAAGTCTTATATAGCAAGCGTTATTCTCTCACACGCTCATCTGGGGTTCT
>JAVWLC010000468.1:0-1734 GCA_036638175.1 Raoultibacter sp.
CCCTCAATCTTGGAAACATCGTTTTCGAAGAAACCGATGCCGAATGACTTTGTCGTTGTCCCGCAGAACGCATTTTCGCCCCGTGGGCATATTGAGGAAATTGCGCTCTCCCTGCTCGATACCCACATCGTAGTAGTTTGTCACCTGCACGACGGATCCCGTGTCGAAATCGTAATCGTTCACAGCAACGCCGTAGGCAGCGTCCTCGCGTCCCGTGAGCACGACCACGCAACTTTCATCGAAGAGGCCGCAGACCTGTTTCTCGCCGTTGGGGTTTACCAGAGCGACGAACCCACACTCGTCGAGAGGCAGCGCCCGCTCGTTCACTATCACCGAAACAACGGTGCCGTCGGGATTCTCCGCCGACACATCGACCGCCCCATTTATGCGCACTATGCGGTAAGACGCAGCCACCCCGCGCCCGACGCAGGAACCTCGAGGGGGTTGTCGGCGTAGTTCGAGCCCAGGCGCGAAGCGAGGCCATGCGAACCTAGCGGTTGCGAAAATCGATGTTAACGTCGGGGATAAATAGAGGAAGTCGAAGGGAAATACAAAGTCGTCTATGCTCATTTGAGAAGTATCTTTGTACATGATTTTCCCGGTTTTTGCGGTAGAAGGCTTGAAGGAGGTACACGGTTTTTACCCAATATCGCTAAAAACCGTGCACTTATTGTACTAAACTGGGGGGAAATACCACTTGAACTGGGAATATGATTTACAGAGCAGACCCTATTTAGCGTTAATAGCTGCGCTAGTACCTGCAACTCGTCCGAACACAACGCAATCGGGAAGCGAGTTTGCTCCAAGACGATTGGACCCTTGTATACCACCGGCTACTTCTCCGCAAGTGTAAAGACCAGGAATGACTTTCCCGTCGGTATTCACTACCTGGGCATCAGTATTGATCTTTATGCCACCATGGCAATAATGCAAGGTTGGTTCGCGATAGCTTGCATAAAACGGAGGCGTTGCAATTTCTTGCGAGAAGAATTGCTTTCCAAGAGGGTCGTTGCCCGTCTTCACAGCTTCGTTGTATTGATCGACAGATGATTTAAGCGCTACTGCTGGTACATTAATAGCTGCGGCAAGGTCTTCGATTGTGTCTGCCTTTACCGAGTGGCCACCTTCAACTAAATGGTCAATTTGAGCTTGGTATGTTTCTGGCTCAAGATCGGCGGAGTCTAAGACGATATACAAGCAGCTATCTGTTTGTTTAAGCTCTGCATTCGTCAATACGTCACGTCTCGATGACTCTGCAACAAAACGATTGCCTTCCTTGTTAACCAGAATAAATGATTCTGCTCCAACCCAGTCTCCAACGAATGTGGAAACGCCGCCGTTTTGCGGATCACCAAGCGGATGGATCTGGGTAAGCTCCATGTTCATCAGGTCAGCGCCAACAGCAGTAGCTAGTGCAATACCGTCGCCAGTTGACGAGATTACATTTGATGAAAGCATGCCCTCGTATACCCGCTTATCATGCTGCATTGCAAGTTCTGAATTGCGAGCATAGCCACCCGTTGCGATAACGACTGATTTTGCACGAACTTCAACTGCGGCATCTGATGAGCCTCGCTTTCCGCGTACGCCTACGATGCTTCCCGATTCCTCGATGAGCTCTTCAACTACCGCATCGGTAAAGACACGCGCACCCAGATGCTCGGCTGCCGCTTGAAGTGTTGTTACATAATACGAACCTGCTTGCTCACCTGGTACGATAGTGTTAACGAAGTG
>JAVWLC010000469.1:0-1715 GCA_036638175.1 Raoultibacter sp.
ACCTAAATCGTAATGCACGGTATGTCCGTGTGAGGAGCAAATATGATTAGTGATATTGTTGAAGGTCACATTTATAAATCCCCAGGCAATAATCCATACCAAGTGGACTGTATCGCCGCACACGGACAACACCAAGAACTACAGATGGTCGTTTATACCAACCTGTCTGATACGTCAGGTTTCCCAATAGGAAAGAAGTTAGTTCTTGAACGTCATGTGTTCTGCGGTCTGTTCTCCGAGTATGAATCAGGAGAATACTATGAGCACAACAATGTACAAACATCTGTTAGCGAGAGGCCTAAATCCCTCATCTTATCACTGCTGGCTGACTGACACACAACTGACCGTACCGTTATTCTCGTTCGACCGAGCAATGCGTGGTCTACAGGTCTACACACCAGATGCACCTAAGCAAGCGAAGAATCCTAAAGAAGCTCGCTACTTCACGAGGACGTTTGGTGGCAAGCAGTTGGTGTGGGGATCAGAAATTAAACCTGAACGGGTCGACCGTGTTCTTAACTGAGTCTGTCTTCAAGGCGTGTGCTCTGCATCGTCTTGGACTCAACGCTTGGTCCGTTTTAGGTTCGAATGTCAGCGATGGTCTGTATCAACAATTACGTTTACTCGGCTTGCGTTTTGTCTGCTTGGGCGATGACGACAAAGCTGGTCAAGAGTTCAGTCAGACTTTTGGCTTGGGTTGCACAAGCAAAGACCTGGACGAGTTAGACAAAGAACAATTGCTCGAACTCACTCTACCATTCTTAAGGAAATAAAAATGAGTAAAAAGAACCAAGTGATCATTCGCATTTTGGGGCCAGTGGGAAGCGGCAAGTCTGCTGTGTATGCCACGCTCGAAAAAGCCCTGACTGAGATCGGCATCGAAGTAAAACACGCCGATGAGAAAGCGTGGGCAGCACTCAACAACGCAGGCGAAGTTGCTCTGGCGAAAGACACGTTAAACGAACTCACTCCAGAAGTGGTGCTCGAAGAAGTTGGTGTGCGTTCTGATATCAGCAATTCGCAGAATCAGATCATGCAGTTCTTCACCTACGCACACCTGCCGCCACACATGCAGAAGATCAGTAAGCCCTTCGCGCTGCTGGCGCAGGAGATGGACCAGAACCTTCCGAACGGTCCTGAGAAGTCTGCTGGTCTGCGTAAGCTGCTGGAAGCGAAAGACTGCATGGTCCGCCAGTTACTCGTTAAGTAGGAGCATCTATGTCTGACGAGAAACTAAATCTGATCTGCCCTCCGATTGATTTGAGAACGGCTTGGTATATGCGTCACGACTACGCCAACAATCCTATCAACATCAAGAACATTCTCACTGTTAGGGAATCGCTGTATAAAGCATACCCTGACGAAGAAGGTACTCCTGCGATCTTCTTTGATGTTGTAGGCCGCGATGAACCACTGATGTGGTTGTTCCCAAAACACAGCTTCGGATTTGAGAAGGCGGTTGAGCTGCGTGATGCTGTGCTCGAACAGATTGAGCGTGGCGATTACTCACCTGACTTCACGACTACGCAATATCTTGAGGCGTTAAAAACAATTGGCTAAAGGAGGCGATCATGAACGATTGGTTCTACGGCGGATAAGCGTGTAATACAAAGGGTGGCTTAGGCTGCCCTTTTCTGATCTTAGACAACTAAAATAAGCCCATAGGGAGCGTGTAGAACCGTGCGTAAGCAGTATAAAACCATGCGTAGGCAGCG
>JAVWLC010000470.1:0-1711 GCA_036638175.1 Raoultibacter sp.
CAGAAGGAAAACTCATGTGTCCGTAGACGGCATCGTCGAATTCGATGATGCCACGGTCATCAGGAACCTTGAGGCGCCAAACATGCGGTTCGCCTGCAGCAATACGCGCTGCAGCAACCTCAGGATCAAGCGTGCGGCAGGTGCGATCATAGCCTGAGTAGCCGCCTTTGGATTTCTCCGCGGCTTCGCGCTTGGCATCAAGTTCCTCTTTGGTGCAAAAACAAGGATAGGCGTTGCCGTTTTTCTTGAGGGTTTCAAGAGCGGCTGCATATGAGTCCGTTCGCTGCATTTGGAAGTAGGGGCCAAAGGGGCCGCCAACCTCAGGACCTTCATCCCAGTCAAGACCGAGCCACTTCATAGCGAGAAGAATGATTTGGGTATTTTCGTCGGTCGAACGCTCGGGATCGGTGTCTTCGATGCGCAGAATGAAAGTGCCTCCCATAGCGCGAGCAAACGCCCAGTTGTAAATAGCGGTTCGCGCACCACCAATATGCAACATGCCCGTTGGGGAGGGCGCAAAGCGAACGCGTACGGGTGAAAGTGATGAATGATCAGTCATCGAGGTCATATCCTTTTCTGTTGTCTCGTCTATAAAGCAAGCGCTCGTGTTCTTTCAAAAAACCTAAGCGTGTTTGTTCTGTTTACCTTTTACCACAAAACCAATGAAAAGCGCCACTATACAGGCAAGCGTTGTTGTTGCGAGCCAAACGGTGCCCATGCCTATCCAAAACTCAGGCGGGTACATGCTGATAAGTAGCGATTGAGCTGAAAACGTCCAAGTTCCACTCGCAAAGAAAAGAGAATGGAACGCCGCAAAAAAGCCATTGAAGTCGACAACAACCCAGAGTGCGAGCACGGCAAAGATGCACAGTACCGCAGATCCTGAGGTTATAAGCACCTTTCCAACACGTCTTTTTCCAACGCGCATACCAAGGTAGACAAGTCCAAGTGCAGCACCGATTGCCAGCGCAATAAGCGCATATTTTGCTCCAGAAATGACTACGAATACATCATCAAGATGCGAAAGTGCATCGTCAGTCAGCACGTAGACATCAGACGCATTTTCAAAGGCGGCAGCAAGTTCATCAGTTGCTGCATTTGCCCCTGCTTCGGGCAGTGTTGGTGCGCCGCGCAGGGTGTCAGTGCCTGCGGCTTCTGCGTTCGCATTAATGGTGTAAAGCATAGCCATAACGGCATCGCGATCATGGCTTCCCACGGTGTAGTCTTTGGTAATGACAGCTGCCTCAACCATGTCTTCTTGGGAAAACGGTGAACCTTCCCATTGACTGAACGTCTCAGAGAGCACACGGGTTGTCGCGTCAGGAACTGCACAAGCGGCTAGGCCTGCTCCGATAAATGAAACCATGAGGCAGAGGACGGTTAAGACGGTGATGATACTCGCAAGAATTCCCGCTGATTTCTGGGACTTGTTGGTTTGCTGGTGCGAAGGGCTACTCACTGTACGTCCTCGGCATTCGTGCGATCAACCCATATGGTTGCAGCCGTAATACCACCCATATCCTTAGAGATGGTCGGACGCGGTCCAAGGCGCGAGAACACGCCCGTAAAGGTTCCGTTGTAAAGATAGAGTCCCGAGAGGTTATTGTACGGGACCGTATCACGACTGATCTGGTCATCGGCAAGTGTCGTGAGATCGGTGTCGGCTGGCATTATGGGTGTCTTAAAGGGGGTAATGTAGCGCTGCACGAGG
>JAVWLC010000471.1:0-1708 GCA_036638175.1 Raoultibacter sp.
CAAGCTTACATCGACATGATCAAAGCCGCCACCGGCAAGTAGGCCTGAACCAATACGTCAGCGCGACGCAAAACGGGGACCCTTTCGGATCCCCGTCATAAACTCTGATGAATCTACCAGCGTGCTTATTCAGCAGCTTCCTCAGCAGGAGCTTCTTCAGCAGCAGGAGCCTCAGCAACTGCCTCTTCTGCAGCAGCCTCAACAGGTGCTTCCTCAGCAGCAGGAGCCTCAGCGGCGTCTTCTGCCTTCTCAGCCTTCTTCTTAGCAGGCTTCTCTTCGATGACGATGCTCTCGTCAACTTCGATCTCGAAGCCGAGCTCTTCAGCAGCAGCCTTCATCGACAAAGAGATACGACGACGCTCAGGGTTGATCTCCATGACCTTAACCTTCACTTCGTCACCAGCGTGCACAACCTGTGCTGGCGAATCGATGTGCTTGATGGACATCTCGGAGATGTGCACGAGGCCTTCGACGTTTTCGCCGAGCTCGATGAATGCGCCAAACGGAACGATCTTGGTGACCTTACCGTCAACGATGGTGCCCAGCGGATATGCCTCGACGAGCTTGATCCAAGGATCCTCGGTGGTCTGCTTGAGACCGAGCGAGATGCGCTCACGCTGCAAGTCAACATCAAGAACCTCAACCTCGACCTCATCGCCAACTTTGACGACTTCAGAAGGATGATTGACGTGGTTCCAAGAAAGCTCAGAGATGTGTACGAGACCGTCGATGCCGCCGAGGTCGACGAATGCGCCGAAGTCAACGATCGAAGAAACGGTGCCCTTAAGACGCATGCCCTTGGTGAGCTTCTCGAGGATTTCAGCGCGCTCGTTCTTGCGGCCTTCCTCAAGCAGCACGCGGCGAGAAAGCACGACGTTGTTGCGGTTGCGATCCATCTCGATAACGCGGGCTTCGATTTCGGTGCCCAGGTACATGTCGAGGTCCTTCACGCGGCGAAGGTCGACAAGAGATGCAGGCAAGAAGCCGCGCAGACCGATGTCGAGGATGAGGCCGCCCTTGACGACTTCGATGACCTCGCCGGTGACAACTTCGCCCGCTTTGAATTTATCTTCAACCTGAATCCAAGCACGCTCGTACTCGGCGCGCTTCTTGGAAAGGATAAGACGTCCGTCTTTATCTTCCTTCTGCAAAACGAGAGCTTCGATTTCGTCGCCCAAGCTTACGATGTCTGAAGGATCAGCATCTTTGCGGATAGAAAGTTCGCGAGAAGGGATAACACCCTCGCTCTTGAAACCGATGTCGACGAGAACTTCGTCGTGCTCGATCTTTACGACCGTACCGCCAACCAAATCGCCCTCATCGAACTCAGTCAGGGTGCCATCGATCATTTCATTCATCTTCTCATCGGAGATGTCTTCAAAATCGATAACGGACGTGTTTTTAATTTCGGTCAAAACGGACCCCTTTCAAACTTTAATCGGGGACCCTTCGTCATGATTGCTTGCTACATTTACCATGTTTGCTTATGCAATGAAGCCTGGCGTATTGCCGTGCAATAGAACATGTCTCGGGGGCCTACAGTTTTCCTACTATCACCCTTATTGGTGATAAGCCGAACAAGTATACCACAGCACGCCTTGGGTATACGTGACTATCAGCGTGCTCGTGATTTCTTCACAGAGGGAAAATTAGGGGTTGATTCGCAAGTTGAACCCTACACTTTCTCTTTTCTCTTGAACTTAACTGG
>JAVWLC010000472.1:0-861 GCA_036638175.1 Raoultibacter sp.
CCTGATGAATATGCCGATGCGGCAATAGTCGCACGCGATAAGCTCTGCGATCTTGTTGCCGAAGCCGACGACGAACTCATGATGAAGTATCTCGATGGCGAAGAGCAGCTGACGCAAGGCGAACTCGAAGATCTGCTCGACAAGGCAATTGCTCAGGAACTCTTTATTCCCGTGTTTGTCGGTTCGACCATTATCAAGCAGGGCATCATTGGCTTGATGGAAGACATCGCAACCTATTTCCCGTCGCCTCGTGCCCACGGGCGTTTCCGTCTAGCGAATGGTGAAGACACGTTTATTGACGTCGATGGTGAGCCAGCATGCTTCGTGTTCAAGACGCTGTCGGACCCGTATGTCGGACGCATGAGTTTCGTGAAGGTTATTTCTGGTGTGCTTGAGCCAAGTATGGAGCTCATCAATTCTCGCTCGGGTAAGAAGGATCGCCTGGGGCATCTTTATGTGATGATGGGCAAGGAAGCCAACGATGTAAAGAGTGCAAAAGCAGGCGACATCATTGTTGTCCCCAAGCTTACTGATGCAAAGACGGGCGATACGCTTTCCAAGTCGGGAGATCTTGCTATCGATCCATTACCACTGCCTGAGCCGCAGTATCCCGTGGCAATTGAAGCTGCCAACAAAAAGGATGAGGACAAGCTGGGAACAGCCCTTGCTCGTATTGCTGAAAACGATCCAACCGTACGCATCACGCGTAGTGAAGAAACGCACCAGACCGTACTGACGGCAATGGGGGATACGCAGGTTGATGCTATTTTGGCCCGCATGAAGGATCAAAACGGAGTTGAAGCGGTTCTCATACCCGTGCGCGTGCCGTATCGCGAGACCATTCGCAAAGTTGCCGAAGCT
>JAVWLC010000472.1:871-1708 GCA_036638175.1 Raoultibacter sp.
AAGCTCAAGGTCGTCACAAGAAACAGACGGGTGGTGCGGGACAGTTTGGCGATTGCTGGTTGCGTGTGGAGCCAAACCCCGGTGGTGGCTATGAGTTCCTTGATGAAATTGTGGGAGGCAAGATTCCGCGCAGCTACATTCCCGCTGTTGACAAGGGCGTACAGGATGCCATGACCGAAGGACCTCTTGCGGGATATCCTATGGTCGATGTCAAATGCGCAGTCTATGATGGCTCATACCATCCCGTTGACTCCAACGAAATGGCGTTCAAGACGGCAGCGCGAATTGGGTTCCGTGCAGCATGTGAAAAAGCTGATCCAGTTTTGCTTGAGCCTATGGCGAATATGGATATTGTTATCGGTGAGGAATACGCGGGTGCGGTCATGGGCGATATTTCTACCCGCCGCGGTCGCATAGTTGGCACTGATTCCAATGATGCAGGTGAGACAGTCATTATGGTACGGGTGCCGTATGCTGAGGTTGTCACCTATACGAAAGATCTTCGCTCGATTTCGCGCGGCAGCGGTTCGTATTATCTTCAAATTGAAGGTTATGAGGAAGCTCCGCATGATGTGCAAAAGAAGATGGTTGAGGAATATCAAGCCGCTCGCGCTGCGGGGAACTAATTAGCTCGATGCGCATTCTGTAATAAAAAACGAACCCGAAGTGTGCAGGCTTCGGGTTCGTTGTGTTTCAGACCACGACAATTATAGGACATAGTCTAGTAGATGACAAGAGCTTCTTACTCGTACTTTCTAGCAGCAATCTCCAACAGATCACTAATATCGATGCTTTGCGGGCACAAGGATTCACAAACACCGCACGCGGTGCAGAGGG
>JAVWLC010000473.1:0-1698 GCA_036638175.1 Raoultibacter sp.
GAAAAAGATGCGGCTCTTGAGCGACGCTTCCAGCCTGTTTTGGTGGGCGAGCCGACGGTTGAAGACACCATCGCTATCTTGCGTGGACTCAAAGAAAAGTACGAGATCCATCACGGCGTGCGTATCACCGATTCAGCGCTTGTCGCGGCTGCTGAGCTTTCGAACCGCTACATTTCTGATCGCTTCTTGCCTGACAAGGCAATTGACCTCATGGACGAAGCGGCCAGCCGTTTGCGTATTGAGATTGACAGCATGCCTGAGGAAGTAGACCTCGCGGAGCGCAAACTCACGCAGATGCAGATTGAAGAGCAGGCCCTCATGAAGGAAGAGGACCAGCCGAGCAAAGAGCGTCTTGAGGCACTCAGGCGAGAAATTGCTACGGATCGCGAAGCGCTTGATAAGCGTAAGGCCGAATGGCAAAACGAGAAAGACTCCATCGTCAACGTGCAAACGCTCAAGGCTAATCTTGAGGGTGCGCAGCTCGAAGAAGAGCGTGCGACGCGCGAGGGCGATCTGTCGAGGGCATCCGAGCTGCGCTATGCGCGCATTCCAGAGCTCCAGCGTGAACTGCATGAGGCTGAAGAGATGCTCAACCTGCGCCAGCAGATGGGCGCCATCCTGAAAGAGGAAGTCTCAAGCGATGAGATTGCCGAAGTTGTATCAACGTGGACAGGCATTCCTGTTTCTAAGATGATGCAGGGCGAGATGGCTAAGCTTGTTGATTTGGAAGAAAAGCTCCATGAACGCGTGGTGGGCCAAGATGAAGCTGTGTCTTCGGTTGCAGGTGCCATCAGGCGCAATCGTGCAGGTCTTTCTGATCCTGATCGCCCGATTGGCAGCTTCTTGTTCCTTGGCCCTACGGGCGTGGGCAAGACTGAGCTTGCAAAGGCGCTTGCTGAGTACCTGTTCGACAGCGAGAAGGCTATGATTCGCATCGACATGAGCGAGTACATGGAGAAGTTCTCGGTGCAGCGTCTCATTGGCGCACCTCCGGGGTATGTCGGTTACGACGAAGGTGGTCAGCTGACCGAAGCTGTTCGCCGCAAGCCGTATTCGGTGATCTTGCTCGACGAGATTGAAAAGGCACACTCTGATGTGTTCAACATTTTGCTGCAAGTGCTCGATGACGGTCGTTTGACCGATGGACAGGGTCGCGTAGTGAGTTTCAAAAACGCGATCATCATCATGACAAGCAACGTTGGAAGCCAGTTCATCCGTGAGTTTGCGGAAAACGGCGACGAAAAAGCGATGAACATTGCAATCGAAGGATCGCTGCGTGCGACGTTCCGTCCTGAGTTCATTAACCGTATCGATGACGTGGTGGTATTCAACGCGCTGACGATGGGCAATATTGAGCCGATTGTCGATTTGCAACTTGAAGAAGTGCGCGATCGTTTGGCTGAGCGTCATATCGAACTAGACGTGCGACCTGCTGCGATGGAGCGTTTGTCGATTGATGGATACGATCCGATCTTTGGAGCTCGTCCGTTGCGCCGCCTGATTCAGAAGGTTGTTGTTGATGCGGTGGCAGAAAACGTCGTGGCTGGAAAGCTGCCCGACGGATCGAAAGTCATAATCGATATCGACCGCGACGGCAATTACAGCTCAGAAGTGCTGCGCAACCCTGCGTTTGAATAAGCCTCACAGGGTAGGTGGTGGTAGAGCCACCGATACACGGTGGGAATGGTATAAGCGTAA
>JAVWLC010000474.1:0-1697 GCA_036638175.1 Raoultibacter sp.
AAGATCGCAGTTGTCACCATGGGTGTTAAGCTCGGTGATGAAACGCGCGGATACACCCGCTTCCGCTACCTTTCAGAACTCCTCGTGAATGAGGGCTTCGAAGTTGATCTTATCACTTCAACATTCCAACACTGGGATAAAGCGCATCGTGACTGTTCACGGGCGTGTTATCACGATGCTCCGTATTCCATTGTTTTCATTGACGAGCCAGGCTATACGCGAAATCTCGATCTCGCGCGCATCAGAAGTCACGCTCAAGCGGCAAAAAACTTACGCACTCATTTCGAACAACACGGCAGCGAATATGCACTCATCTATGCAGAGATTCCGCCGAACGATGTGGCCCGCGTTTGTGCGGAATACGCACATGAAGTGGGTATTCCTTTCGTTGCAGACATTAACGATCTGTGGCCTGAGGCCATGCGGATGGTAGTCAATATTCCCCTTGTGAGCGATATTGCGTTTTACCCCTTCTCGCGCGATGCCAAGCGTGTCTATACGCTGCTCTCAGGCGCCGTTGGAACTTCTGACGAATACGCCGAGCGTCCTGCAAAGGATCGCGAAAAGCATTACCCGCATGCAACCGTCTACGTGGGCAATGATCTAGCAGAATTCGATGAAGGCGCAAAAGCTCATCTGAGTGAGATTAAAAAGCCTGAAGGCGAAATTTGGGTTACGTATGCTGGAACCCTTGGAGCAAGCTACGACATCGCAACACTTATTGAAGCGGCAGCACTCCTTTCGCAGCGCGAGGGTGCTGGGCGCACTGTTCGCGTGAAAATCCTTGGCGATGGGCCTGATCGAGAAGCGCTTGAAGCACTCAGCACCAAGCGGCTTGCACCTGTTGATTTCCTCGGCTATCAAGACTATGCCCATATGGCGGCATACCTTGTGGCATCCGACATCACCATCAATTCGCTTGTTACTTCAGCGGTGCAGAGCATCGTGACCAAAATTGGGGATTATCTTGCAAGCGCGCATCCGATGATCAACACCGGATCGAGCCCAGAGTTCAGGAACAAAGTTTCGGAAGATGGCTTTGGCGTGAATGTAGAAGCAGAAAATCCTGCTGCGCTTGCCGATGCAATCGAAAAGCTCGCGTCAAACGCGAGTCTTCGAAAGATCATGGGAATGAAAGGGCGCACTATCGCAGAAAACGAATTCGATCGGCCCATTTCGTACCATACGATTGTCGACCTGATTCGCAAACTAATCTGATTTCTTTAGCGCAATCAACCCGTACGGGTGCGCTTATCCTATAATACTGCCCATGGAAACCAAACGAAACATTGCCTTCTCTCCGCCCGACATTAGCCAGGCCGAGATTGATGCTGTAACTGATGCCTTGAAATCGGGCTGGATCACTACCGGTCCAAAGACTAAAGAACTCGAACGTAAACTGCGCGAAGCCACACACAGCGCTGGTATTGCCTGCCTCTCATCGGCAACTGCAGCCCTTGAATGCGCGTTGCGCTCGCTTGGTATAGGACCCGGAGATGAAGTAATCACCAGCGCCTATACGTACACGGCATCGTGTTCGGTCATTTGCCATGTTGGCGCAACGCCCGTTTTGGTTGACACTGCTCCAGGATCCTTTGAAATGGATTATGCGGCGCTGGGTGACTGTATTACTGAGCGCACCAAAGCCATCATCCCCGTTGATATCGCAGGAAGAATGTGTGACTACGACCGGCTTT
>JAVWLC010000475.1:0-1676 GCA_036638175.1 Raoultibacter sp.
TCGCACCTCGTATATGCCCGGCGTTTTGCTTGGCATTCGGAGCGTCGAAAAAGAGCACGGTCTCATTGTAGGTTTAGAGAACTTCATGGATTAAGACCAGCAAGAATGGCATAATGGTCCGCTACGATGTAGCGCAACAGTAAACGTAGTATTGAAGGAGAGCATCATGACAGCAAAGGTTGAGCCCCGTTTCGGACGCATGATTCCCGCAATGGTAACCCCGTTTGATGAGAATAGGGATCTCGACCTTGCTAAAGCGCAGGCCCTTGCCAATCGTCTTGTTGAAGGTGGAAGTGATTCGCTGATCATCAACGGCACGACAGGGGAGAGCCCAACGGTGTTTTATCCGCAAAAGATTGAGCTTTTCCGCGCTATTGTGTCTGCTATCGGAGGTAAAGTTCCCGTTATTGCGAATGTAGGCGACAACTGCACAGCTGATACGGTTGACTTTGCAAAAGAAGTTACCGGTCTGGGAGTCGACGGCATCATGTTGGTTGTGCCGTACTACAACAAGCCTCCGCAAGAAGGTCTTTACCAGCACTTTAAGACAATTGCTCAGGCGGTTGATGTGCCTGTAATTTTGTATAACATCCCGGGACGTTGCGTGGTAAACATGGAAGCGGAGACCACGTTACGGCTCGCTCACGAAATTGAAAATATTGTTGCCGTGAAGGAAGCTTCAGGTAACATGAAACAAATTAAGCAAATTATCGACGAATCGCCTGATGATTTCTGGGTCTACTCTGGAGATGATGAGGCAACACTCGAGATTATGAAAATGGGCGGCACTGGTGTCATTTCCACGATTGGCAACGTTGCTCCAGCCCGCATGAAGGAAATAGTTGAGCTTGCAGCAGCCGAAGATTATGACGGTGCGCTTGCGGCTCATGAAAAGTTGCAGCCACTCATGCATGAGCTGTTCACCACCTCGAACCCGATCCTCGTAAAAGAGGCACTGAAACTCTCTGGGTTCCCTGTCGGTGGTGTCAGGCTTCCTTTGGTGGATGCAACACAGGAGCAGTCCGATAAGCTTGGCGCTGTCATGCGCGAAGTCGGAGTGCTGTAAGTATTTAGATAAGGATACGTATGGAACAACAGAATCCTCGCGATGGCCGCGAGAATAATCAAGCGCGTAGAGAAAAGAATACGCGCTCGTACAAGCATGTCCAGTTGGAGCATAAAAGGCCCCAACTGACAAAAGGTGAGCCTGCACAGGGTGGTTCACGCAACGGCCAGAACAACCAAAGGCAGAATACGCGCAAGGCGCTTGATGCCCCCAAGAAAGATCAAAACGCAACGCTCAAGATTGTGCCACTCGGTGGTCTTGATGCTATCGGTAAAAACATGACGGCGCTTGAGTGCAAGGGCGACATGATCCTCGACGATGCAGGACTCATGTTTCCTGATGATGATCATCCTGGCATTGATCTTATCTTGCCCGACTACACGTATGTACTCGAAAATGCAGATAAGCTGCGAGGCATTATTATTACGCACGGTCACGAGGACCACACAGGCACGTTGCCCTATCTGCTGAAGGACCTTGATCGTCAAGTGCCAATTTATGCCACAAAGCTTACCCTCGGTCTTATTGAGGGTAAACTCGCCGAAAATAAGGTCAAAAACGCTCAGCTCATCGAAATCAAACCAGGAGATCAAATCAAGCTTGGTTGTTT
>JAVWLC010000476.1:0-1642 GCA_036638175.1 Raoultibacter sp.
AGTTATCGACGGGCGAGATCCTATACGTTCTTGTCTCGGTCAATCCATCCTTAAACGTAAAAGTTACTTTGAATTGTTGCTGCAACAATTCTTGCGTTGCGCTTTGCGCGCGGTTGTAACTAAGTCGATCGTTTGCCTCTTGATTGTCGGTTTTGTTGGGGTACACGCCGTTTATAATTCCTTGCATAAGATCCACTGCCTCATCATCGAGGGGGAAGTGGATGTAGGCGCTGTAAATAACGTCTTCAGGCTTAAATCCTTGCTTATCGTAGTCAAACGAGATCGACTTGGTGTAATAGTACGTACGACCAGGTGTTGCCCCGTAAGGATTGCCTTCTTGGAATACCCTAGTATCTGCAGAATCCCCAGCAGCTATCATTTCGAAGTAACCGTCACCGTTTTCGATTTCATAGGTAATCTTTTCGATATTTTCGCCCGTGCAGATGGGGCTAAACGCAAACTTCCATCCTGCAGATGTCTGGGGATCCAGAAATCTGTCGGTCGCGGGGTCGTATCCTGTACCACTATATCCACCTATGCCAAACCCTTTGTTGAGCGTCAAGGTAATAGTATTCGGCTGCGAAGTGGTAGGTGCTATGATTGGTGACACCGCTCCTTCATCCACTCCTTCGGTTCCTGCGCTTTCCTCAGGTGCTTGTACGTCTTGCGCTTCGCTGAGTGCCTGGTCGGAAGTTAGCGACCATCCCACAATTGAGCCAGCGCATATCAATGCTGCGGCCAATGCTATACAGAGGGCTACCCGAAAGCGCTTTGATGAGAGTGAGAAGCTGGACCAAAGAGATTGTCCCGTAGTTCGTTCATGTTGGTTATCTGCTGGTCGACGGCGTGCCCCACGAACCCCCGCGGTGTCTTCACGCGTTTGGCTGACGCTGTTTTTAGCTTGAGCGAGGACTGCGTCATAGAGCTCAGGCGCTGCTTTTACGTTTTGCATCGCTGAGCGGTACTGGCGCATCACGTGATCGAATTCGCCATTGTGGCTGATGTTCGGGCGGGTTTGATTACTCATGGGGAACCTCCTTTCCAACAATTGGTGTTTCTTCAGGTAAGAGCATGGATTTGAGCTTGACGCGAGCCCGTCTCAGACGTGAGCGCATCGTTGAATGATTGCATCCGCATATTTCTGCCAACTCTTCGGTTGAGTAACCTTCGACGTAGAACAGATGAATTGCTGCGCGCAATTCATCAGGTAGATTTCCAACCGCTTCCCAGACATCTGAATCGTAAAGATCGGCCACGGGGGAGGGAATGCGGTACTGCGCTTCGCCGAGGGGTGTGTTCCGTTGTTTCCAGCCAGAGCGTCTCACGTCGAGACAGCGGTTTATTGTCACGCGTAAAAGCCACGCTTTGAGGTGCGTTTGGCTCTCGAACTTGGTTGTGTCGTTGTAAAGACGCAGGAACACGTCTTGGAAGACATCATCGGCATCGACGGGCGAGCGAGTTTGATTGAGCGCAAGGCGATATACTGTATCGCCCCAAGTTTCCATGGCGCTTTGCAGAAATGCGTCTGAGTGTGTTTCTTCGGTCATCGATAGCTTACCTCCTACTTAATAATACGGATGAGGTTGCTGATTTGTTTTCATGAATTGAAAAAAGATGCAGAATGATTTCTCATTCACAAATT
>JAVWLC010000477.1:0-1639 GCA_036638175.1 Raoultibacter sp.
GGGTTGATTCGCAAGTTGAACCCTACACTTTCTCTTTTCTCTTGAACTTAACTGGACATATACGCTTGAGTCTGCGATTCCTATCTTGAAGATGAGACCTATGGGGGTCTCACTGATAGATAAGGAGCAACCATGAAAGACAACAAACAGCGCAGGTACTACCGACTCACGAAGGCAGAGAGATTTTCTATTGAACACGGATTAGATGCACGAAAAAGTGCGCGCTCAATGGCTAAAGAACTAGGGCGATCCCCTTCAAGTATTGCTGATGAGGTTCGTCGAAACCGTACAGTATCAAAAGGCTCAGGCAAAGGAGAGCGTGCAAGTGCTTTTCCTGAAGGTGAGATCATCTGCCCGAGGCTTGAAGCATGGCCGTGGGTATGTAACGGGTGTAAGTATCGACACTACCACTGTTCTCGTAAGTGGAGATGTGAATACTCAAGCCTTCGAGCCCAAGCATTAGCAACATCTGAGCTGCATGAGTCTCGCAAAGGAGCGAATGCACGCGAAGAAGACTTTGAACACATGATGGCGCTCATTCGCAGCGATGTTGCCCGCGGCATGTCTCCGGCGCGTATTGTGGCTGGTCGCGCAGGCGAGTTTTGCGTGCACCCCTCAACTGTCTACCGATGGATTGCAGCGGGCTATGGTGGTATGTCGAATGTTGAATTGCGTCGTCAAGTGGGCTACAAGCCCCGAGCAACAAGCAAGACCATCAAACAGACCTCTCACGGTGAAGCAAAGTCCTATGCAGCGTTTTTAGAACTGGGGGAAGATCTGTGTGCTGCGGCGTGCGAGATGGACACCGTGATAGGGCGCAGTTGCGATACTCAGTGCATACTCACGCTGTTCCTCAAGCCCTCCAAGATGCAAATTGCCCTGCTACTTGGTGAAAAGACGCCGAGCGCGGTAGCCGCCGCGCTCGACTCGCTGGAAAAAGCAATCGGAAAGAAAACCTTCCAGCACCTATTCGGACTCATCCTCACTGATAACGGAGTCGAGTTCTCAGATACCGATGCACTTGAGCGATCCGCCATACAAGGAAGCGTCCGTACCCAAGTGTACTACTGCGACGTACGTCAATCACAGCAAAAGGCAGGGTGCGAGCGCAATCATGTAGAGCTGAGAAAGATTTTACCCAAGGGACGCAAAATCGCTTTTGATGAACTTGTCACCCGTGACATGGCAGTGGTTATGAGTCACTTAAACTCAGAGGCAAGGCCTTCGCTTATGGGATTAAGTCCAATAGAGATGCTGAGACGTCTTTGCCCAGATAAGACAACCTCGCTTATGAGCGCTCTTGGGATAGAAGAGATCCCTTATGTTGACTTAAATCTAACCATCGATGCTATCAACCAAGCACGCAAAAAGCGAGGTGAAGAGCCTTTGATTTAAGCTATAGACACCCAACAACCCCAGGTCCCAATAAAGCCCCCAAATCACCTGTCTTGATAAGTCTGCGAGCGGACCGAGATGGGTTAGCGAAGCTATTCTCTCATACTCATCAGATCAGTCTCTCTTGCCCACATTACCCCAGATTAGAAAAACTCCAGCAGTAACATGACGCTCTGAAACCGTCCTGCTAACTGCGAGAATAAAGGTTAGCTCCTAAGTGTTCGGCTGACTTTGCGATTCAACC
>JAVWLC010000478.1:0-1088 GCA_036638175.1 Raoultibacter sp.
TTGTCGAGGGCAAGTATCCGTTTTGACTTTTTTGACTTAGGGTCTTTGTACGTCAATGCCCCACCGTCACCGCGTACTTGATACAAACCTCTGGCAACTCTGATGCTTGGTGCTGATGGATTAAAGTCTGTGCGGTAAAACCCCGCAAGCTCTCCTCGACGTACGCCCGTGTTTAATGCAAGCATGATAGCTACATCAAGTTTCTGCGTGCTCTGGTCGAGATAGCCTTTGAGCGTTGCTAAATCGCGCTCTATCAGCGCCGCTGCTTCAGGTGACGATCCGCGTGGAGTCTTTACGCCAGCAACGATGCTGCTGTCGATCACACCATCCTCGATTAGCGTCTTGAAACATCCCGATAAAAAGGCATGTAACTTTTTTATCGTTTGCGGCGATAAACCCTTGCCGTTTCTGCCGCCGTGCAAAAGTAGCTCACGGTAAAGGTTCGAAATGTCAGCAGACCGAACTTGTGCATAAGGCATGTTTCCTATATACGGGTACACGTAGCAATCAGCGTTTGACCTGTAGCTTTGCACGGTATTCGGTGACATGCCGTAAAGTAGGCGCGAATCAAGATAGTATTCGACAAGCCCACCAACCGTAAGGCGTTTGCCCGCTCCGCGTGCAAAGCCACACTCAAGTTCGAGAGCCTCAATCGCACGGTTGATTTCATCCTGCGTTGGATTTGATGAAAGCGTTTTTTGCGGCTTAATTATTCGACCTGTAACTGCGTCTTTACCCGCATAAAGGCGCACGTACTTTCTGCCCGTACGTTTATCGGTCCCCACATAAGCCACTGGTTTTCACCAACCTTTCAAGTTCCGCTATCCGCAAGCGCTTTCGGTTGTTTTCGATTTCGAGAACTTTTGATTTTTCAAGTAGAACTCGGTTTTGTTCTTCCAGTATTCGATTGCGCGTCCTCAACCGAGATATCAACCAATCACTCTGTAAGCTCATCGGTGCCGCTTGATCAACAGGAGCGCTCACAGCTTTACCCCCGTGAACGTATCGACTTTTGACTCGTGCATCCGAAAGCACGGGCGGTACTTTTCGCGCTCGACTGGCTTAAGCTGTTCGAGAAAAATTCGAGC
>JAVWLC010000478.1:1128-1635 GCA_036638175.1 Raoultibacter sp.
AACGCTCGCCGCATGGCGTGAACGATTGCGTCAGATGATATATATCCCGTCTCATCGCCATCGCGCCTTGCTTCGCGGCAGTAGAATTGCCACTCGTTATAGTGGATTGCTACCCACTGGCGGGCTTTAGCCATGAGTTCTTCGCCCTCGGTCCCCATCCCCTCTAGCGCCATTTGATTAGATGGTGGGCTGGTCTTTTTCATACGGCGAACACCTCGCACAAAAACACGGCTATCATGCCTAAAAAGATTGGGACCGCAACGGCTCTTTGCGCCGACGGGGTCCAACGTGTTACCATTTGTTCGTGCGGTTGCACGGATACGCGCTGACTTTGGACGGTGGGCGCGTTATTCTTTTCTCTCGGCATTTTTCACCCTCTCTCGCTTCCACTCCTCGAATCTCTTGCGCTCTACGGGGTCGCGCATCATCTTCAGGATCGAGCGACACATTGACTGTTGAGCTATTTCCATTTGCTACTCCTTACTTGCGAACTATCGGCTTAACCCG
>JAVWLC010000479.1:0-1631 GCA_036638175.1 Raoultibacter sp.
TCATCCGTGCATGCTGTAAAACATCCAAAGCACAACAAGAAGGAGTTGCTCTTTTTGAGTATGCCCCTAAATCGACAACCGCCCAGGACTATCAGAGCTTGGCCCGTGAACTTGAAGGAGGTGAGTAGCCTCATGGCTCGCAATAAGTCTCAAGCTGCTGCGTTTGACATCATGACGGGTTTTTCTTCGAATCCCACTCCAATCCTCCCTGGCGGGCCAATGACTAAAGAAAGCGAATCGGATACCCCGCCTTCGATAAGTGTGGCTGTGCCAAAAGAAAAAACTCCAAGCAAAGTGGCTTCAAAGCCGACGCCTAAAAAGTCGCAAGTGGTGAAGAGCTCTCCGCGTGCTCGCAACGGTTCGACGCCGTGCGAGCGAACATTAAAAGCGCGCAACATTTTGCTTTTCGAAGATCAAATGCGTCCACTTGCTTTGCTCGAAATTGATTCAGGAGAAAACCGAAGTGAGCTTATTAGACGATTGGTTGATGATGAGCTTAAAGCGCAGGGGTATCTAAAGTAGGATTCCGCTCTTGCATTGTGATTGCTGTAATGCGAACATATGTACCATGAATAAGAGGAAAAGATATGTCGAAGTCGAAGCGGTATTTAACGAGCGCGGAGGCATTGCGCCTAAAGCAATAATATTCGATGGGGTTCGCTTTGCCATCGATAAAGTATCCTCAGCTCACCGAGCAGCTGCGACGAAGGCCGGGGGGTGCGGCTATCGTTACACGATCTCTGTTCGCGGAAAAGAAACTCAACTTTGGTTTGAGGGACCTCGGTGGTTTGTTGAAGAGAAGAGTGATGATGCGCCCATTGAGTACGATCCCATTGCGCCCGATGATTGGATGATTGCTTATCACGGCGCAATCATCGATTGATCTCGCTGATAGAAATGCTCAGGCTTTGCCTGGGCATTAGTTTTCCCGGGCGCGAAAAACAGCGGTGGTTTTATAATGCGGCTTGCGCCGCGACCCTTGGTGACTGACAGGCATTCACCAAGGCTCACCGTAATTGTCGTTGCGCCGCATGAGGCTCGCACACCTTTCTCACTGCGGGCAGAGAATCCGCCCAAAAACCTTTGCAAGCAAAGCTCGCTGTCGCGCCCTTCGGGTTTTAGCGTCTTCACGCCCTCGCTCGAATAGGAGTGCTTTTCCGCCTTATATGCTCTGCCAACGACAATCCAATAATGCAAGGTCGTTGGGGACAGAAAGGCTATGCCATGAGTACGACTATTGCTGCTGAAAACAAGACCCTTGCCGAGCGCGGGGTAAACGCTGGTGCACGCTTTATCGAAAGGCGTGGTTTCAAGATTCTTGAAACTGAGTGGAGCTGTAGTGAGGGATCAATCGATATCGTTGCCGAAGACGATAACGATCTTGTTTTTATTGAGGTAAAGACACGTAAGAGTTCTGGAGAAGGTTTTCCTGTTGAAGTAGATACGGATGACAAGAGAGTAAGACTAGAGAAAATTGCGGCACATTATTTGGCGAATTACGAAAACTTGGACTGTTCGGTTCGGTTCGATGTGATATCTATTTTAGTAATTGATGAACACAAGGCTTTTCTGCGTCATCATACGAATGCATTCATAGGGTAAACTAATTAGCCAGAGTTGATGGTTCTCAT
>JAVWLC010000480.1:0-1631 GCA_036638175.1 Raoultibacter sp.
ATGTATATTCTCCCCCTCCCTGTAATTCGGATTTTGAGACAAGTGATCCCACAGCTGATTCTGTTGCTCTGTTGGTTCGTGTGTTTGTTGCATCGTACACCCCCACTATTACAGGTACGGCGACCATGAACACGAGCAAGGCCGCTAGCACAACCTTTATTGACTTCTTGATCATTCTATCACCTCATTTCTCACCATAAAAGGCAATTGCCGGGCCTGCGCTTGCAAGTCCGGCAACCGTCATGCGAGCAGCTGGAACTACTTCGCAAACTTGCGGAACGCCTTAATGCCGATGCCTACGACCACCAGCGCGCCCATGATGGGCAGTGCTACAGGGACGATGGCGGAGATTGCGCCCATAGCACTAGTAGCGAACGTACCAATAGCGGTGGTAAGGGCAGTAACGATACCTTCCATATCCATACCTCCTCTCATGCCTTGTTGAGAACTTGCAATACCGTGTAAACGGTTATGGATACCAGCCAGGCGAGAACGCCCAGCAGTATACCTACGGGGAACAGCGGCCAAAGCTGGTTCAGGAAGCCCACGAAGTCGGGCGGTAAGCCAGCTTGGACAATCTGGTCAAAAGTCAAAATCTCCATGCTAGATAGCAAGCCCAAGTTCATAAGAATCAACCTTACCCATGCGCCAGAAAAAAGCGAAATCAGAAGTTCTAAGCACTTCGGAGCGGTCAGGAAAGCGCAGGTTAACGCTTAAACAGCAATAGCAAGCAGATTGCACTACATCGTAAGGGTCAAACGTAAATTCATCATACGCAGCAGCCAAGTCATGGATATAGTTCGTAAAATCTTCCAGAATCATGAAAGGGTCAGTTTGACGTTTGGCGTAATGTAGGTTAACCGTATAGTGTTGCATCACTACCCCACTTTCCAAAACCTTGTAGCGATAGCGGCGAAGATAAGGCCCGCTATCAGCACTAACAAAGCAATCAATACCCAGAGTTCAACGCTGACGGTTGTAGCAAGACTAACGAGGCCCGATACATCTTGTTGGGTGATCTGGTAGCCTGCGGCCTCGGCGGCTTGCTCTGCTGCGTCAGGCGTTACGAGCGGTGTAGGTTGCATCGCAAACCCGCTTACCGTCATCGTCCATAAGGAAAAGCTTCGCATATCCGATGTGCAGGCTGTGCGTATCGGCGTATGCGTCAACCAGTTTTGAAAATTCTAAAATCAGAGTTTCAAGATCAGCTTCAAACACTTGATCATAGAGATCTTCGATTGTATTCACGTCTTCTGGTTTGGTGGAGAATGCGCGCCTAGATACCTTGCCTTTGGTGTTAGCCATTGGAAACCACCTTACCGACGGCAGGGTTCCCGATATCGGAGCGCTTAATATACGCCTCACGCTCTTTGCCGGTAAGGACTTGTATAACCTTGGGGTTCCAGAAGCCGGACTTCTGGTTAAATGCCCAGTCGATCATCAAGACGATCTTCTCGAACTGGGAAATGTTGAGCAGTTCGCAATCAGAACGCACGGACATGGCAAACGGGGTCTGCTCACCGTGGCAAAGGAAGTTCAGCTTGCGATAGTGAACGTCCTCCCCTTCTTTGCTCTTAAAGGAACGCTCTTCGCAGCCGATATAGTTAGCTTGGATTTCGGTAATCATATTT
>JAVWLC010000481.1:0-1629 GCA_036638175.1 Raoultibacter sp.
TGTTACAACGCCACCAATAACTGCTGCAATCGGGATAGCAATCATCATGCACTTACCAAGACGTGACTTGCCCGGCTTGGCATCTGCTGCCTTCAGAACAACGTACGAAATACCCATGAACAAAACTGCTGCAGGAACGTCAGACATAATGGTAGAAACAAGAGCAGTACCAATCATGAATGCCAGAATAAGTTTCTCAGAGCTGTCGCCTGTAAACTTAAAGATCTTTGCAACCAAACGCACGCCCCACTGCGTTTTTAATAACAACGCAGGAAGCGAGAAGATCGCAATAACGTAGAACACAACCGACGCGCTAAATCCTGAGAACGCCGTTTTGTATTCAGCGGCTCCAATAACCACCGCAACTACCAGGGTAAGAATACCCGTTACACCAACAGGAAATGTTCCACATACCCACAAACATACAGCAAACAGCAAAACACCGATTGCCATAATCCCCTGATGGGTAATTTCGGCTGACTCTGGTATAAGCATCGAAGCAACTAACACTACGAAAGCAAGCACCAAACCCAAGCCTTGTTTGTTTAAAAAACCTTCCCTGCTAAAGAACTTTGTAATCACTTCTGCTGCCATTTTACTTCCTCCTTAGAAAGTGTTATCGGCACATTAAAACCCCATTACAAACTGCAAAGTTCACACTAACCTAACCCGCAAACACTTCAATCACGCCAACATTCTTATCCTCTTCAACCGTTGAGGTTTCGATCATGCGGTTCAAGTAGCCCTCAGCTTCCACATAGACGCGATACGGTGCCGCATCAATGTGCTCGAACCAGAAATCACCAAACTCATCGGTCTCAACAGCTTGGACATCTCCCGTTGCTGTGTTCTCAAGCGTAACGGTAGCTCCAATAACCACTTCATCTTCTTCTAGGTCAACGACAATGCCACCAACAAAGCGCTTCGGGGCATTGAGGTAGTAGACACGAGGCTTATCATCAGCACGCTCAGGAACCAGATAGGTTGCTTGAGCAATTTCTGCTGCGAAGTCCTCTTCATCACCAAAGCGAATGGCCTCATGCGGACACACATCCACACAGTGAGGAATCTCTCCTGCGTCAACCAGGTGAGCACACCCCGTGCACTTCTGAGGAAGATCAAGTACTTCGTTGTAGAAGATAGCTCCATAAGGACACGCCTCTACAAGCTCCTTCATTCCCTTTGCCTTAGAAGGATCCACAATCACCAGGCCATCTTCGCGCTTGTAAACTGCTTCTGGTGCTGCTGCCATACACGGTGCTGCATCGCAGTGCTGGCACATACGAAGGGTGTAGGCTACTTTGACCTTCGGTACACTTCCGCGTACCTTTTCTTCCAGTTGGTTCCAGAATTGACCGGTGTCAGGCTGTGGTTCTGAGTACGGAGGCCATGCGTTGTCGACCGTTTCGTCTTTGCAGGCCAACTGACAGTTGCGACAGCCGTTGCACTTGTTGTGGTCGTAGATGAATACTTTACCCATCGTTTATGCTCCTTCCACGATGCGGGCCGAAGCCACAAGTCCGCAGTCCGGATCGTAATCGCGGTTGAACGCCTCGGGATACTGCTCGGCAAGTTGGAACACGTCGACTTTCTCGATGTTGACAAGGAAGCCGCTGGTTACTTCGCCAA
>JAVWLC010000482.1:0-350 GCA_036638175.1 Raoultibacter sp.
AAGGTATTGCGGGGTTTTACTGATAAATCCCAGGCACAAAAAAACCGGCTTCAGGAGCCGGTTTTTTATTCATCCTCCATCAAGGTCAAGCTGATGGGGGAGGACAATCTGAGTGGAGCGGGTAGAGGGAATCGAACTCTTATTGGACAGAAACGTCTGAAAGCGTGTATCCGTGTAGTCCGCAATCCTTCCCAAACCCCGTAATCACTGGCAATCCCGCTAGATTCTGACGGTGCACTATGGTGCATGAAGCATCCACCTCCTTTCAGGCCACTCTCCGTTGCTTAATCCTCAGGAAGGAAAGCACTGAGCAGCTTTAGGTGCCGAAAGCGATTCAGTCAGACGACAGC
>JAVWLC010000482.1:360-1621 GCA_036638175.1 Raoultibacter sp.
GGCCACCGGTGAAACGCCAATGGACCAGGCCCGGGGGGGCACGTACCACGGCTGACCCGCTACCTCGGAGGGCCGTGCTGAGTTAGCGATCTCGATTCGCAGTTACCCCCTGCAGGAGCTCCATAAAGGCAGGGGCGGGGTAGCACTGTCGCGCCATTATCGGCCACTGTTAGAGTTGTCAGAAGCGTTTGGTATACCAATGGAACATCGACAGCATTCATCAGAGAGCCATTCCCATGACCGTAGCCGAGACATCCCGTCGCCCGAAGTTCAAACCTTTCACAGTGGCAGAGCGTAAGAGCTTGGCAGAGCAAGCCTTCAATTTCTTCTCTCCATTTACCTACGAAAAGAATCTGGAAATACTTGGTGAGGCGCGTACGCCAGACAAGACTCAGCCTTTGTCCGTGCAACAGTTTATAAAGTATCTAGATAAGGTTGGTTTGGTATCAAATGGAATGATGTTGATCCCCCAAATCAAAGGGCTTTTGGATTCAATGGAGCGGGAAGGCATTCTTGTCGCAGCAGGGAATGGGCCTTTCGTAATGGCGCCGAAACACTATTATTCTTTAAAGCAGCTAACCACTCGTGAGCGCAGAGGGTGGACATGGCTAACACCTGCCTTGGGCCCCGACTTTCTCTATTCGTATTTTGGTTCGCACACGGTTCACATCATCGGCGATAGCGACGGTCAAGAGCGCGGTGGTACTGGCTGGGTGATTTCGGATCGACATATCCTCACATGTGCCCACGTTCTCACCGGGATGATAGTCAGACCCACCCAACATTTCATGGGGCTATCCTGCCTGGTCAAGAGGTACGACCATCACCCAAGCATTGACGTAGGCGTCATCGAGCTCGCAGAGCCTTGCCTGCACGTTGATAGCGCCATTGGATTCAGAGAGCCGATCATAGGCGAGCAACTCTATGTGTTGGGATATCCGCCAGTTCCAATGGCGCGTGAATCGCTTATACTTCAGGGTGGGGAAGTCGTGAATGAAAGGATCGAGGATTACCATGGCCAAGAGGTATTTCTCTACTCGGCGATAGCGCGTCCTGGTAACAGTGGGGGCCCTATCATTGCGAGGTCTGGCCATATCTTGGGGATTGTTACTGAGGATCGATTCAATCCTGAGCATCCTCATGCCTTATTTTTTGCAGGCACCGGGACGTCAACCATCGCTCGTGCAATCGAGGAACTCAAGATTGATGTTGAGCTGCCTATCGAAACCTATGATTAGGATGCAGATCGCTCAAAGGGGCG
>JAVWLC010000483.1:0-1620 GCA_036638175.1 Raoultibacter sp.
GCCTTCTCCCATGAACTTTTGCCACAGTCCCCCGATTTTCTGCGAACAATCAGGAGCGTTGTTCGCGGTACGAATAACGGGTCCGACAATGCGAGATTCGGGAAGTTCTACGACGGTGTATTCCATGATGATCCTTTCGATTGGTACGATACTAGACAAGCTTATCGCTCGTTAGTGGACAAGGCATGTCCGCTTTAAGAAAAGATATTGAAAGTTTGCATGAGCGAAAGCATTAGTCGCATTTTTCCTGATCAAAACGGTGCGGAATATGATCAGGGGAGGGATTGGCATAGAGTGCCGCAATGCTTTGAGCCTGTTCTGTGATCCACGTGCGTACCGATGCTGGTTCAAGTACCTCAAGATTTGAGCCGAACGAGAGCAGGTAGTACCGCGTTCGATCATCGATATTGCAGTCGATTTCAACAAGAAGAGAGCCGGCTTCTTGATAAGTAATCATTTCAGGCGCGAATTCTTCGCGAACTCGTTCTTTCAAGAACGATGAGATCAAGAGTTTAACATGTGTCTTTCCCTTAGGATATGCTCCCGATTCATCCAAGTTTTCAGGTAGGGGGCGTGGCGTAAATCGCTCAGGAAGAAGCTCCATATTCTCCCAGTCAATGCGAAAGAGTTTGAACGTGCGCCATGCTTCGCGCTTGAGACAATAAGCTCGCATATACCAACACGATTCTTTGAAGACGAGCTTTCCTGCTTCCACCGTGCGAATTGTGGCGTTGCCTACAGCGTCAAAGTAAGGGAATCGAAGCAGGTGGCGCGTGCATATAGCTTGTCTGATGACATCAAATGCGCGCTTGTATTCAGGTGGAGCTCCCCAAAACGAAAAGTCCATGTCAAGCCAATCGGAAGGTTCTCGCTGAAAAAGCCGCGCAAGTCGATTGCGCACTTCGTCATCATCAACGGCACCCGTGCGCCCAAGGGCCGAAAGCGCCGCTAAAATCTCATCTTGTTCGGATTCGGATACCAGTGATTTGTCGAGGACATAATTGTCAAGCAGATGGATGCCGCCACCTTTGCCTCGCGTCATGTAGACTGGCACTCCCGCACCTGAAAGCGCCTCGATATCACGACGGATGGTCCGCGTGGACACTTCGAGCTCGCGCGAAAGTTGCGTCGCGGTCATGGTTTTGCGCTCCATGAGGAGATAGACAATTTCGAATAAACGACCTGATTGCATGGCTACTGGTCCAGCTGCGATCCAGCGGTGGTCATGGCTGGTTTTGACGTATGGGTTGTTGTCTGCCCAGCGATACAGGCGAGCATATGTTGAACGGAGCGTTCATGTGCTCGGGCAAAAATGGCTGTCGTGAGGGAATCTTCGAGCTCCGTTATGGGAACAAGCTCAGAAGGCGCGCTGGAAAAATTGCCGAAGCTTTTCTGGAGCCATGCAACATCGTGCCAAGCATCATCTTTGTATCCTGCATGTTTTTGAACTCCCCGATACTCAAATCCAAGTGCTTCATGCAGGCGAAAACTTGCTTCATTCGGTACGGTGATGAGACTAAATACATTACGTATTCCTTGAGCTTCAAGAAGATCAAGCAGGGTTTCGCAAAGCAGGCGGCCACATCCTTTGGCTCGAAACGCGCGATCGAGATAGACGGT
>JAVWLC010000484.1:0-1576 GCA_036638175.1 Raoultibacter sp.
CTTTTCCTCGGGAATCTCAATACGCTTGATTTTCTCGAGCTTCTTTACACGATCCTGGACTTGCTTGGATTTCGTAGCTTTATAGCGAAATTTTTCAATGAAGGTTTCCATGTGAGCTATTTCTTCAGCCTGCTTAACTGCAGCAGCCTTAAGACGCTCAATATGTTCTTCACGTGCTTTGAGGTAAGCAGAATAGTTACCTTTATACAGGGTTACTTCACCATTATCGATTTCCGCCACACGATCAACCATGTTGTCCATGAACGCGCGGTCATGGCTCACTACAATGACGGTACCGCTATAGCCACGCAAAAAGCCTTCAAGCCATTTCACGCTCTCAAGGTCAAGGTGGTTTGTCGGTTCGTCAAGCAGAAGGACTTCAGGATTTCTGATCAGGAGCTTTGCAAGCGCGATGCGCATTTGCCAGCCGCCTGAGAACTCGGTTGTCGAGCGCTCGAGGTCTTCTTCTTTGAATCCAAGTCCAAACAAAACACTGCGAACCGTTGGTTCTAAGGTATAGCCACCGAGAGCTTCATACATATCCCGCGCTCTGCCACATGCAGCAAGTTCAGCTTCTGTCGGCTCAGCACCAAGTGCGTGTTCAAGCTTACGTAAGTGCTGTTCAGCTTGCAATATTTCAACCTGCGAAGAAATGACTTCCTCAAAGATCGAGCGATCATCCATCTCAATCGCTTCTTGTTCGAGATAGCCCACCTGGGCACCTTTCGCAAACAAGACGCGGCCCGAGTCCGCTTCCTCTTCACCAGAAACAATGTTAAGAAGCGTTGTTTTACCAGCGCCGTTAGGGCCAACAAGGGCCAACCTATCGTGTTCTTCAAGACGAAACGTCACGTCCGAGAACAGCACACGGCTACCAAAGGCTTTAGAGATATGTTCAAGCTGCATAATCACGAGGGCTTATGGTATCGGTTCACATGCGCAAACGCAAACGAAAAGCGCAAGATTCCCGAAACGTTCTATGGGTACTACTCGTTGGATTTAAGACTCTCAACCATATCGATCTTTGAAAGTTTCCCCCGCATCGAGAGGGCAACAATGACAGCAAACACCATTGTTAGCAGTCCCGCAAAAACAAAACTCAGTGCATGAATCTCGCGCCCAAACATGACCTGGTCTATTTCTGCCGTAACAACAACATAATTCTCCATGCCAATACCAAGCACAAGCCCCACAAGGCATCCCAGAAGCGTAAGTAAAAGAATCTCACGGAAAATGTAAGCATCAACCTCGCGCGTGGTAAAACCAAGGACCTTCAGAGTTGCTATCTCGCGTTGGCGCTCAGTGATGTTGATATTTGTCAGGTTATAGAGCACAACAAAAGCAAGGGCGGCAGCGGCAATAACAAGGACAATGACCACTGAATTAAGGCTTGCGAGCATCTTGTTGTAGGTATCAACCGTCTCGTCATTGTAGGCAACGGTCTTCACGCTATCGAGAGCAAGGAGGGTATCGCTAATCTTTTCGCGAGCAGCGCTATCCGTTGAGCTCTTTGCGAATATTGTTGTAAACACAGGAGCCGTATGCGTCACACGTTCATAAAGCTCAGGTGTCATAA
>JAVWLC010000485.1:0-1561 GCA_036638175.1 Raoultibacter sp.
AAGGTGGATACGTAGGATGGCGCGCGCTTCTTCCATTGAGTATGCGGTGTCGCTTTGTGCGTTGAATTCATCGAGGAAGTGCAGGTTCGTTTCGATCATTTCTTCGAGCGTGCGGTCCGCATCGGTGAATCCTCCGTTTTGATAGCAATGCGAGCAGTACTCGGTATTCACGCCGCCATCGGCTTCGGTGCCCAGATCTTCCGCAGTCAGAAGCGTCATCGAACAGCTCTGGCATACTGGCGCCTCCTCGCTGCCGAGCAGGCTGTTGATGGAGATATTGAACTCCTTGGAGATCAGCTTCAACGTGTCGGGATTCGGTGTGGTCTTGCCAGTCTCCCAACGGGAAACGGCTTGACGGGTGACGAAGAGCTTTTCTGCCATTTCGTCTTGGGTGAGATTGTTCTTCTCTCGCAAATCGGCGAGTACTTCCATCGTCTTCATGGCGACACTCTTTCGTATCGGGAACGGGGTCCGTGTAAATGGTCTGGGTCCAGTATACGGGTGCTGTCGGACGAGGTATAGCAACAGCCTGTTGCCTCGTAGGTTGTATCGGGATCAATCGTCGAGCTTCGATAATCCGCTACAGGCTGTTGCCCGGTCGCAGATCGTCGTCTGGCAATCGGAAGGATCACGCCATGTGTTACCCCTGTACGCAATGCGGATGTTGCGGCAAGTTTGATGAAGACAGTCCGCTTTATACGCCGACTCCCGAAATCCCCTGCCTGAAATGCGGGGGAACGGTCGACGGCGCAACGGGGATCTGCACCGACTGCGGCCAGACAGCTTTCGAGCCCGTTGTTGCACGGAAGCCTCCTTGCGACTGATACCATTTCTCCATCCAATCGTAAGCTTAAATAAGCTTACGATTGGGCTACGGTGTTTTGCTATTTGCTGACCCTGCGCAACCATCGACAATTGTTTTCATTGCTTGGTCGGCTGGGGTGGGCTTTGCGTAGAGGTACCCTTGGATCAGGCTGCATCCGCATCCTTCAACGTAACTACTTTGCGCCTCGGTTTCAACTCCTTCAGCAAGAACGGTGCTTCCCATGGCTTCGAAAGAAGAGGTGATGTGTTTGAGGAAGCTCTTATCTTCACCACCTCGCTCGGCACCTTTCCATACGATGCTCTTGTCGAGCTTGACAATGTCGAGGGGAAGCTCAAGCATGGTTGAAAGGTTTGAGTAGCCCGTACCGTAGTCATCAAGACAGAAGCGGACACCAACCTTGTGCATATCCAAAATGAATTGTTTGACGGGTTCGGGATTTGAAATCAGAACACTTTCGGTGATCTCAATTTTGATTTGGTGCGGCGAAACACCGTTCGAGGTAATGATTTCGAGCGTTTGTTCGGCAAGGTCATTTTGTAGGAATTGGATCGCTGAATAATTGATCGAAACGCTTTCAAAGTGAATATGAGGATAGGTTTCCCGAATTGTTTTGATAAAGCCACATGCTTTTTCGAGAACTTGATACGTCATCTCGATGATTAAACCCGTTTCTTCAGCAATGGGAATGAATTCGTCGGGATACAGAGCTCCAAGTTCTTCGGTTTCGAGCCTGCA
>JAVWLC010000486.1:0-1560 GCA_036638175.1 Raoultibacter sp.
GCACAAAGACCAGCACGGCGCGGTGTAGACAACGAGTTACTTGATGATGCCGCTACGGGTCTATCGTTTCATGCGCTTGCCAGTGGAAGCCGTGGTAATGCTTCTGTGATTGTTGATAGGACAACAGGAAAAGCACTTGTTGTTGACTGCGGAATTTGCAAGCGCGACTTTTTCTCCCGTCTTGATGAGGTGGGGGTTGACCTTGGCGATATTGCGGGCATATTGATCACGCATGAGCACACCGATCACACAAAAGGGCTCGGCGTTGTGTTGCGTGGCATGGCAAAACTTGGGCTTGAGACTCCTGTGGTGGTAAGTGATGAGACGCAAGAAGCAAGTAGCGAGATTCTCTCGTTTAAAGACATCTTCGAGATTCGTTCGCTTACCGACAAGGGCTCTTTTTCGCTTGGTGGTATTGCGGTCCGTCCTTTTAAGACTTCGCATGATTCAGTTGATTCCTATGGATTTCGCTTTGAGGGCTCATGTGGCGATACTGTTGGGTTTATGACTGACAGCGGTATTGTGACGGATGCAGCGTTTGCGCATCTCGAGCACTGCCGTGTGCTGGCAATTGAAAGCAATCATGATACGCAGATGCTCGCTGATGGTCCTTATCCGTACCCAGTAAAAAAGCGCATTGCCTCAGATAAAGGCCACCTTTCTAATGCGCAGTCAGCTGCGTTGCTCGAAAAACTTTTGTGCAACGAATTGCAGCAGGTGATTGCCATGCATATATCTGAAAACAACAATACCTATCGCATACCAAGCGATACGCTTTCTGAAGTGGTCAAACGTAATGCGCATGCCGCGCAGGTGCACGTTGCGTATCAGCATATGCGCGTTAGCGTGGACTAAAACACTACAAACAAGTACGGTGATTAGCGAATGGCTATGGTCATAATGTCGGCAGGAATCTTATCACCCGCATGGATGATGCCGTTTTCCACGAGATCCTTACCGATGGCAACATAGCCTTCTGCGGCGACGCGATTGCCTTCGATCTCCTCGGCAGATAGCGGACGCTTGGCTTTGGCGGGTGAACCAACAACAAGCATTCCGTCTTCGATAATGGTTCCACCTGTGACAAGCGCTCCTGCCGCGACAAGGCAGTTTTTTCCAATTACTGCATCATCCATAACTGTTGCGCGCATGCCTACGAGTGTTCCGTCGCCGATGGTGCAACCATGCACGACGGCGCCATGACCGATGGTAACGCCTTTGCCAATGGTGCAGGGATGATCGGCACCCAGGTGAACGCAGCAGTTTTCTTGCACGTTGCTGCCTTCGCCAATTTCAATATGAGAATCGTAATCGCCTCGAAGGGTGGCGTTGAAAAGGATCGTGCAGTCTTTGGCGATTGAAACGCTGCCAATAATGGTTGCATTGCCTGCAATACAAGCTTCGGGATCGATGGCAAGTTGGTAGTAATTCATGGTGCCTCCTAGTTTGACGGGCGATGCCTTGCTGTCTGTGATGTCGGTGTTCTTTGAGGTGATGTTCTTATTATAAGAAGCGCAGGCTTTCGCATGATTGGAAATGGACCCCCAAATAGTGCGCTTT
>JAVWLC010000487.1:0-1545 GCA_036638175.1 Raoultibacter sp.
ATAGTGAGGTGTGGTCTACTAGATAGGTAAGGCCATCTACAAGTAATGTTTCGGTAGCAGCATCGGGCGTTGTCCGCAGTACTACGTCGGTGGTGATTTGGGAGGGCTTGGGTGTTGCTAAGTTAGTTACAACCCCAGTGTTGATAGGATCTTGGTTGTCTTGCGTACCTACAAGCGCTTCGCCACTTGCTACCTCTACCCCATCCCGAACATCATCGCTAATCGCAACCGTCTCGTTAACCTGCGCGGTGGCTTCCGTCTTCGCGCCAACAGTCGTATCCGCAAACGTAATCCCAGGCGCAAGACCAACAACCAAGCACACAGAAACAAGCACTGCGAGCGCCTTGCTCGAAAGATTGTAGTAAGTTTTTTGGACCTTCATACTGTACCCATCCTGCTACCCGATTGTACTGCGAATCATATTGATGACCTGCTTACTGAGCGGCCTCATCGAGTATAACAGTGAATTTGGGCCTAATAAACACACTGTATTTCGGACCAAAAAACGGAGGACCCCCTAATGGGAGCCCTCCGAAAGAAGATACGAGGTACGAGCTTAATGGAAACGCACAACACCATTCTCACCACGACGACACGTCTTAATGAAACGAACAGTCTTGTCAGCAGCATTCATAACAACCGATTCAGTTGTCACGCAGCCATCAACCTTCGAAACACCAGACACCATTTCGCCATCAGTTACGCCGCAAGCCAAGAACGCTGCGTCATCAGAGCGCACGAGCATGTCCATGGTCAGTACGCCATCAAGATCCACCTCGGCGGTCTTCTCAGCACGTGCACGCTCATCATCAGAACGGAAGCGGAAACGGCCCATGAAAGTGCCACCGATAGCCTTGAGACCCGTGCAAGCAAGCACGCCCTCAGGAGCTCCGCCTGATCCCATGTAAAGATCAATGCCTGTACCAGGAACTGCTGTGGCAATAGCACCAAACACATCGCCATCATCGATAAGACGAACGCGAGCGCCCGCATCACGAACTGCCTGAATGAGATCCTTGTGACGATCACGATCAAGAATGCAAACGTTCACGTCAGAAACAGCCTTACCCAGCGCCTCAGCAACAGCCTTTACGTTTTCTTCTGCGGTATTGTCGATATGCACCTTACCAACGCAAGCAGGACCTGCGGCAATTTTCTGCATGTAAGTATCGGGAGCAAAAAGCAGCGCACCTTTTGGAGCAATAGCAATCGTAGTCAGCGCGTTAGGCTTGTTGTAGGCGCACAGGTTGGTGCCTTCAAGCGGATCAACTGCGATGTCGATCTCTTCACCACCGCGACCAAGTTCTTCGCCGATGAAAAGCATGGGCGCTTCGTCACGCTCGCCTTCGCCGATAACAATGCGACCAGAGAAATCGATGTCATTGAACGCATTGCGCATAGCCGTAGTAGCGGCTTGGTCGGCTGCAACCTTGTCACCGCGACCGTTCCAGTCAGCGCATGCGATGGCTGCAATCTCTGCTACGTTGAGGATTTCCATAATTCGTGCAGCTTGCATAACTACCCTTTCGTAGATGGCTTTTGAAA
>JAVWLC010000488.1:0-1533 GCA_036638175.1 Raoultibacter sp.
GAGATAAGCATTAAGCCTATCCAGTTCATTAGACGTTTAATCACAACCACTTCCTCCACTATAACCAGAATCAGAACCACCATCATATGATGGGCTTGGGTCGGGGTCGCTGTGTCGATGGCTTGGCGTATGATCTACACGGCAGTTGTCATCGTGCGAACGAATTGGAGATGGAGCCACATACGTCTGCTGCATCATCATATGCAGTGCCATGTCTTCCATTTGAAGACGCGAAGAAGACGCTTGATTGACTGTCATACCACGACGAGCAGGCGCCGAGAAGCCGTGACGATCTACATGGCGTGTATCGCTTGTAGGACGTTGTAGCTTAGGAGTAGGTTGATACCCACCCAGGCGCTCCAGCTTTTCTTCAAAGGTCTGTTGTGCTGTCGGTTTCTTTCTTGCAAATAACGCTAATAGACGTTTTAGCATTGTCGTTTCCTATCTGCATTTTATGGGCGATCTTACCAGTGAGGATAACATCAACGGACAGAATGTTGTTATCTATATTGAACTGCGGGTTATTGGAGCTGTCACATACTACCTGAATGCCGTTCTCAGGATGTGCTGCGCAAGAACGCATAATCCCTTCAACCACATCTCTTGCACTACTTTGCCATGCCTCTTCTGTTACGTTAAGGCCATCGCTACAGTTTTCATGTACGCGCTTCATGACATAGTTGGTTAACTCTTTTATTTTTGGAATATCTTGCTTCATATTGACCTCTGCATTAAGAGAGCATGACGATACCTACCACATGGGATTCGTTATCCTCGATGATCACTATTTACAGATTCTAGATACAAAAATGGGCAGCCGAAGCCACCCATTGGTCAATTAGCTGGAGCGTGGTACGTTACCATGATTCTCTACTGCACAGCTAACGCGTCCAGATACTACACTTGGCATAGTGTTACCGCCAATCAATCCGTCAAGCGCTTCCCATGTATTAGGCTCAGGCTTTGTCTCAACATGAGACTGTTCAGGCCAGCCACCTACAGGGTGCATAAAGATGCTGTCGATATGATGCAAACTATCGCACACGTTGCGCTCAAACACATTATCCCACGCAGGTGTGTTGCGATACTTCTCTTGGTCGATTGACACGTCGTAGAAGACTTTTCCCTCACGGAAGGTAACTCCCCATACAAGAACAGGAAGCTCCTCAAACATATGATGCAAACGAACGTACTGTCCAATCTGCAACTCAGTCTGGCCGATGTTAGGGAAAGGAGATTCAAGAGGATTCACGATCTGCCCAAACTGGAACGAACGAGAATCAGGATCTCCAACGATAGCTCCGCACGACAGATGCCCAAACTTGAAGCCGTAGATATATCCAGCTTCATGTACGTACAGACTAGGCAACATGACGTTTGCATCACACGGTGACTCAACGATAACAGGTGCTACGGTATACGTGATACCGTTAACTCCAAACTCAATGGCACTAATACGCACCATAGGCCCAACACTGGTAACGTTGTCGAGTTTCAGCACTGCATGAGTACCGATACCAAACGCAGTTGAGG
>JAVWLC010000489.1:0-565 GCA_036638175.1 Raoultibacter sp.
TGGGCAGAGTATGTTGAAGATTACCAAGAAAATGGCTGGATCAATGCAAAGGAGATCGAGCCCGACAAGTGGGGCACGTATCGTAGGTTTGAGACGGGTTGGATGCGTATGGGCAAAGATGCTTGTACAGCAAAACTCTTCAATTGCGATGCGGTAACGGGGCAGCCTGTTGATAACTTTGGTTTCCCAACACCAACCGCTTTGACCGAGTTTTGGCCGATTCTCTTCGAGACCTATGCTATCGACAAAGCAAATGAGTACGAGCCTGGACGCTATGACCTCATCCACGAGATCCTTCCGCACTATGACGAGCCAGCGAGTGGTCCGCGCGGTACGGTAGATATGAACGAGTATCCCATCGTGTTAACGACAGGACGCCGTATTCCAGTGTACTTCCACTCCGAGCATCGCCAGTTGCCATGGTGCCGCGAGCTGTGGCCTGTGCCGCGTCTTGAGATGAACCCCGAAGATGCGAAAAACTTAGGGCTTGAGCAGGGTGAGTGGGCTTGGATTGAGACAGAGTGGGGCAAAGTGCGCCAGTGTGTCGACCTGTATCACGGCATCG
>JAVWLC010000489.1:575-1531 GCA_036638175.1 Raoultibacter sp.
TAACGCCGAGCATGCATGGTGGTTCCCCGAGCTTCCTGCACCGACTCACGGCTTTAACCTTTCGAATATTGAATGCATTTGGGACCCCCATGGCCAAGACAAGCACATTGGCTCATCCCACATGCGCGGTGTTCCCGTAAAAATCTACAAAGCAACTCCCGAGAACTGCCCGAATGGCCAGGTCATTCCTGCCGCTGATGAAGATGGAACAATCATCATTCATGATGCAAGCGATGCTCGCCTTAAAGAGTGGCTGCCGAATTATGATATCCGGAAGGAGGCGTAAGTCATGACTCAGTATGCAATCGTCACCGATCTCAATCGCTGCGTCGGCTGCCTTGCCTGCATGGTTGCCTGCAAGGTTGTCAATAATGTACCGATTGGGAGCTATTGGAACAAAGTACTGCGCATTGGGCCCACGCTTAAGGAAGACGCAACGGCCACCAACGATGTCGAAATGTACTATCTGCCTATCCAGTGTCAGCATTGCGAAGATCCCGAATGCGTGAAGGTTTGCCCGACGGGTGCTTCCCATAAGCTTGAAGATGGCACTGTTCAGATTGATAAGTCCAAGTGCATAGGTTGTCAGTTCTGCGCAATGAGCTGCCCTTATAACGTTCGCTACCTGAATGAAGACGAAGGCGTGGTAGAGAAGTGCACGCTGTGCGAGCAGATTGTTGGGCAGGGCGGTTTGCCACAATGCGTTATTCAGTGCGGTGGTCGTGCTCGTTTCTTTGGCGATATCGATAAGGGCATTGAAACGTTTGAAGCACCCGCTATCGGATACGACAGTGATCGAACTTACGACAGCCTCTACACAGGAAACCGCGTTACGCTTGCTGAACTTGCAGAGGACTACAGCGAATCGACCGATCTCCATCGGCTCCCTGATGTTGGCAACCACCCAACGTTTGAGTTTATCTTGCGAAATCGCACGTGGCAGGGAGGAGATGAGT
>JAVWLC010000490.1:0-1523 GCA_036638175.1 Raoultibacter sp.
AAAACGATCCCGAGGCTGCAGCTGATCTGCTGGAGGCTGTGGTGGGCAACGCCACCGAAATCGATGGCGGCGTGTTGCTGTCCCTTGCGCCCGAAAGCATCGCGGGGGTGATCCAGGTTTCGGGAACCGATCCGCGCGTGGCGGAATATCTCGTGCGAACTCTTTTGCTCGAATCCGACTACTTGCAGGAAGCAAACTTACCGGCCAAAGCTCAGCTTCGCGCTCGTCAGGCTCAGGCGATTGCGGTGGCGTACGGCATTGAAACCGAAGGGGATCTTATCTCCCCCGAAGAGCTCGATGCATTTTTTGAAACGACGGTCAAGGATCGATAAGTGGGTAATTGCGGATTATTTACGCGCGTTTCTCGATATACGGTTGAATTGCAATGTCAGCCGAACACCTCGATGCTGCAGGACGTTCTCGCAGTTAACAGGACAGCGAATGAACCTTGGGGTGTTCGCTAGACGAGAGGATCTGCAGGTCAAGGTGAATCGTTTGTTTGTCCAGATGAGTTTAAGAGCACAGCTTCGCCATACCCGCAAGGTCTGCTCGCAGACTTATCTATACGGATTGTTCGGTAGCTATTTGGTTAGCGAATAGATTCTAGATTAAGTCTGGGAGGCCGCGCTTTCTTCGTTCTGCATGGATTGCCTCGACGGTGAGGTTTAAATTCCCGTAGGCGATATCTTCGATACCGAGGACGTCTAAAAAGGATTCGGCATCATCGGGCATGGCGGCTTTCATGAGTTTTATAGGGGAAAGTCCTGCAAACTTGCCCCTCGGCTCGGAGTTGAGCTGGCTCATGACACACGCCATATCGCGCTCATCTAGCTTGTCGAAAGATATGCCACAACCCTTGGGTAAAAGCTTGCGCAACTCTACGTGGTTTCGCTCACACCTACCTTTCTGCTGAGACTGACGTATGTCGCAGTAGTACACTTTGCAGCTAACGGTTTTGCCTTTTACCGAACGTTCAAGCGACTCGGTAGCGGCAAACTCCGTCCCGTTGTCGGTAAGGATAACTTTAAACAGCCGTGCGAATGCATCCTGTCCGATGGCATGTTCTATCATGTCGAGCGCGGCGGCTACCGCGCTCGACGACTTGTTCGGCAGAAGCAACGCGATCTGCACCCCGCAAGATCGAAGGTAGAGCGTGAGAATGCATTGCGTATCGCGGGAGCGTCCGATTACGGTATCCATCTCGCATGCCGCAGCACGCGTATCCTCGTCTAGCTCGCAGAACGCCTGATAGGACCTATCTTGGCCGTGAGAGGTCTGCTTAGGTGAGGCGGATGCACGTCGTGGCTTATAGCCGACCTTACGGCGAAGGTCCGCATTCGACATGCCACCATATCCTTTTGCTATCCAACGATAGATCGTGGAGGGGTCGACCTTGAACTCGCCTGAGCGTCCGTGAGCAATCAGTGCTGGAGAAAGCCCCCGAGCGACGTCCGCGCGAACACACGCCATCATATCCTCAAAGCTTTCCTCGCGGGCATTGACCCCCCGCCTAGCACTTACGA
>JAVWLC010000491.1:0-1501 GCA_036638175.1 Raoultibacter sp.
CCACAAATGACTTCCATTATTTGACGCAAGAAGATGCGCGCGCGCAGGACATCATGTTGTGTATTGGCACGGGTTCTGCCATGAACGATACAAACCGCATGAAGTTTGAGAACGATCAGTTTTACATGAAGACCGAAGAGGAAATGCGCGAAGCTCTCGCCGATTTTCCTGAGGCATGCGACACCACAGCTGAACTCGCTGAAAAGTGTAACGTCATCCTTGAGCGCGATTCGGTCCTTCCGCGCTTCCCCTTGCCTGATGGTGAGACCGAGGAAAGCTACTTTCGCAAGCGCATCGAAGAAGGTCTCAAGAAGCGCTACGGCGATCCGATCCCTGATGAGGCGTGGGAGCGCTATCAGTACGAAGCGGGCGTAATCATCGGACAGGGCTTCCCAGCGTACTTCCTCATCGTTCAGGAGTATATCGAATGGGCGCGTAGTCAAGGCATTGGTGTTGGCCCTGGTCGTGGTTCTGCTGCAGGCGCTATCGTTGCGTATGCGATGGAAATTACCGATCTCGATCCGCTCTCAAACGGATTGCTGTTCGAGAGATTCTTGTCCCCAGAACGCGTGGAGATGCCCGATATCGACGTCGACTTCGAGGACGAACGTCGTGGCGAAGTTATCGAGCACATCAAAGAGGTGTACGGCGAAGATCATATTGCTGGCGTTATCACCTTTGGCAAGTTGCAAGCCAAAAACGCCATCCGCGATGCCGCGCGCGTGCTTGATTACCCGTACGGCGTTGGCGACCGCTTGTCTAAGCTTGTTGGCGATGAGCTGGGTATTACCATTTCTGCCGCGCTTGAAAAAAACCCTGATCTCAAAAAGGCCTACAACGCTGAGCCTGATTCCAAAGCGGTGCTTGATGCGGCGCTATCTATTGAAGGGCACGTCCGCGGCGAAGGTGTGCATGCGTGCGCAACCATCATTTGCCGTGACCCTATGGCGGATCACGTGCCCGTTAAGCGCGACACCAAGGGCGGCGGCATCATCACGCAGTTTGACGGTCACTACACGCCTGACTTGGGCCTGCTCAAGATGGACTTCTTGGGTCTGCGAACCCTTGGCGTTATCAGCCGTGCATGCCGCAACATTAAATCGCGTTTTGGTATCGAAATCATTCCTGAGGAAATTCCAAACTATGATGAAAAAGCGTTTGAACTCATGCGCTCTGGCAACATGGACGGTCTCTTCCAGGTGGAGGGTGCGCTGTACGTAAGCTTGTTCTCGCGACTTCCCCCCAAGCGCTTCTCTGACATTGTTGCGTCCATCGCACTGAACCGCCCAGGCCCTCTTGAGTCAGGCATGGTCGATGACTACATCAAGGTAGCGAACGGAAAAACACCTGTTCACTACTATGATGATCGACTGCGCCCCATTCTTGAGGAAACCTACGGCACGATGGTTTACCAAGAACAAATCATGCAGGTTTCTATGGCCATGAGCGGCTTTTCTGCGGGCAAAGCAGACAAGCTGCGAAAAGCTATGGGTAAAAAGAA
>JAVWLC010000492.1:0-1488 GCA_036638175.1 Raoultibacter sp.
TTTATTTATGAGTCAACGAATCGCCTTCGGTAACATTTTATTTTGAGGCAATACGCTTAGAGCAGCTTTGCTATCGGGAAGAATACCTGAATACCCTCACGCGTAACGCGAATCTCGGGTTCGATATCTGCTTCAAGGTAATATCGCTTAGCAAGCTCCCCAAAGGCACACTGGGTGTGCTTTGAGAAATCTTTGAGATCTTCGTCAGAAATCTTGAGTCCTCGAGCATCACGCATAAGTTTTTTATGCGACACTCCCCCTTTTTGTTTGCACTCTTTAGAAGCTTCAACCGTTACGTCATCAGCAACTGACGAAAGACCCTGAATAGTACCGTCCATGATTCTTCGCGCAGAGCGCTCTGACATTTCAAGACCAATACCTTGTGCTATTTCAACAAACGAAGCGGGATCGGAAGCCGTACAGAGACGCTTAACAATTGGAAGATCTTCAATTTCTGTAAACGCACGAATACTGTGAGCTACTGTAGCCAATCCAAACTCATAAAGCGTTGCAGCAATATCGGTTGCCGAGCCCCAATAAACCGAGCGCAATTCGCGATGTTCGAAGGCGAATTCCCCAACCATGCGGTTGATGTTGCGAGGACCACGCACCTGCACAACACCATCTTCATCCCGTGAGAAAACAGGAACTGAAGACTGATCGGTTTTCTCAGGAAGTGATGTTAAATCGGTTTCCACAAAAAGGGATGACCCCATACCTGCAGTAGAGGCAACGACTTTAGCGACTGATGCATTCTCGGTGATTGAATACAAGGCCATGCCGCGCCCATGCACACCCCATTTATCCATATGCATCGAATCGAGCTTCGACGTGACGCGAGGATCAAAGATACGTTCTTGCATGGATTCGGGAATACCATCACCATCATCAAGCATACATATCCTACGCAGTGAGCCTTCGCGCGACAGCGCGACAAAGATACTGTGCGCGTGAGCATCGCGAGCATTGCGAAGCATTTCGATAATGATGTCTTCGGTTGATCGAATGTCATGTTTTGCTTGTCTACGTTCTGCCTCAGCACTCCGTAAACGGACGAAGCCATCCCCGAGGTCATCTTCAACTCGGAGATGGCTTTCGCCGCAAACTGCTTCAATAAATGATGTCAGCGATTGCTCGGACACGATTTACTTCGCTATAGCCGACGCACGGCTTTCGCGGATAACAACAACTTTAACCTGACCTGGATATTGCATTTCGCTTTCAATCTGATGTGCGATGTCGTGCGCGAGCACAGTTGTTGATGCCTCATCAACAACTTCAGGTGTGACCATAACACGGACTTCACGGCCAGCCTGGATAGCATACGTACGCTCAACGCCCTTATGAGCATTTGCAATTTCTTCCAGTTTTTCGAGGCGCTTGATGTAGGAATCGAGCGTTTCTTTTCGAGCTCCTGGGCGTGCTGCAGATACAGCATCGGCAGCCTGAACAAGAACATCGAGAACGCTATTGGGCTCAACATCATTG
>JAVWLC010000493.1:0-1466 GCA_036638175.1 Raoultibacter sp.
TAAGGCGCTGTCGGATGTGAACAGATTGCGTATAGTAAGGCTCATTTCCAATACCGAAAACATGTGTGCCTGCAATATTCTTGAAGCATTTAATATCACCCAGCCGACCCTTTCCCATCACATGAAGGTTCTTTGCTCCTGCGGGCTTGGTGATGGTCGCAAAGAGGGGAAGTGGATGCATTATTCACTCAATAGTGACGTGCTGAGTGAGCTGAAGGCGTATATCGAGCTTCTCTAGCCTTGGATCCTTTGCCTCTCAGATGCTTGTTGGGGAGACTGAAAGACCAATTAAGGACAGAACTGCATTTCGCGAGGAGGTTTCGGCTTTCCGTGAATCCCTGCATGTTGGGGGTGTGTCGGATGGGCCATTGGATGAAGTGTCGCCGCGCTCAAATGCGGTATCATAGCGCTGTGGCGTGTGGCGATTGACCGCAGCGCGCTACAGCGGCAACTTTTTCAAAAAGAGATCCTGGCATACGGAAGGTGCACACGGTGCCCGATCAGCAGCTCATACTCAATAGATACCGACCTATTTCCGAGGCGGGCAGCGGTGGTTTTGCCACGGTTCAGCTTGCGTGGGATACGCGCATCCAGCGTCGTGTCGCTATCAAATGCATCAAGCTCGATGACGAGATAACGCGAGGGATCGATGGTCTTCCCGTTGCTTCGGCAACGCTTCCTGGTCTCGACGAGGCGCGTACCGCAGCTCTTCTTTCCGACAGCAATATTGTCGGAGTGTACGATTTTGAAATGCAAGGCGAGTATGCCTATCTTATTATGGAGTACGTTGACGGTATGACGCTTTCGGCCTTCATGGAGCGATACGGCGATACGCTGTCCCTCGATATTGTTGCGGCGCTTTTCTCTTCGGTTGCGCATGCCCTGGAAGTGGCGCACGATAATCAGATTCTGCATCTCGATATTAAACCCGACAACGTGCTTATCAATCGTCAGGGCCAGGTTAAGGTAACCGATTTCGGTCTCGCAAGCCTTTCGGACGCAGCGGGCTTCGGTCGGGCTGGTGGCGGTACCATCGGATACATGCCTCCTGAACAGATGCGGGCAGATAATCTTGACGCACGATGTGACGAGTGGGCTTTGGCGAGTTTGACCTACGAGCTGATCACGGGAACGAATCCGTTTTTGGCGCCCGATCTCAACCGCGCCGAAGCAGCGATTGACGGTGCCGAGCTGATACTGCCCTCGCTGTGTTTGGAGGGGCTCGACCCGGAAGCCGATGACGTGTTGTTTTATGCCTTGGATCCCGATCGCGAAGAACGCTACGATAACGTGGAAGATTTTGCTGAAGAAATGCTTCCTTTCTTTGGAAATTCTGCACGGGGGCACAAGCAGCTGGCAGTGCTGGTGGGGCAAGCGTGCGAAGACTTCGAGGAGGAAGCAGAAGTCGAAGAGCGGGTGAGTGTGTTCGATCGTTTGAGCCTGCCTTCTCGCAGGGGTTTTGCGCG
>JAVWLC010000494.1:0-1457 GCA_036638175.1 Raoultibacter sp.
GGTCGCCCGCGTGCGGGAGCTTGGTTGGCAGCCGATTATTGTGACGTCTGCGGCAATCGCTTGCGGGCTTGAGGCTTTGGGGATTTCCAAGCGCCCAACCGACATGCCCAGCTTACAGGCTGCGGCATCAGTGGGTCAGGGCGTGCTATCAACCGCCTATGCTGAAGCATTTGAACCGCACGGTATTAAGACGTCGATTGTGCTTCTGACCAGAAGAGACACAGCTGATCGCACGGCCTACCTTCATGCGCGGGATACGATGTTGCGCCTTTTGGAACTTGGCGTGGTACCTATCGTCAATGAAAACGACACCGTGTCGGTCGAGCAAATTTGTTTCGGCGATAACGATACGTTGGCCGCGCTGGTAGCTTGCCTCATTGAAGCTGACCTCATGGTAATTCTTTCCGACATCGAGGGTCTCTATGATGCGAACCCTCATCACAACCCTGATGCGCAGCTTATTCCCTGCGTTGATAAGATCGACGAGTTTATCATGGGCGTTGCGGGTGAGGCGGGTACTACCGTGGGAAGCGGGGGCATGATTACCAAGATCAAAGCAGCTCGCGTCCTTATGGTTGCAGGTATTCAGATGGTTATCTGCAACGGACGCACCGACGATGCGATTGTAGCAATTGCTGATGGCAAATCGGTTGGTACTCGTTTCATGACCGAGGCCAAACCTCACGCCATCACACCACGAAAGCTTTGGATTGCTTTGGGCGATTCTGCGCGTGGCGCGCTTGTGGTTGATGCAGGAGCGAAGACGGCACTCATCGAAAAAGGCAGTTCTCTGCTGCCTGTGGGTATCGCTTCAGTTGATGGAAGTTTTGAGCCGAACGATATTGTTGATATCAAAGACGGCAACGGGCATATATTTGCACGCGGCAAGGTATCGGCTTCAAGCGACGAACTTCAGCTTGCACAAGGACTCTCTCAGTCAGCCTTGAAGGCAAACCGATTGCTTGCGGCATTGGCTGAAAAGCCTGTTGTACACCGAGACGAATTGGTGGTGTTCGAATGATGCATGATGCTTCTGCTGAAAAAACGGAATCCGTGCGCTCCATTGCGCTGGCGGCAAAAGAGGCTTCGGTACCCCTTGCTACAACAACATCCGATGCGCGCAATGAGGCTTTGCGCTCAATGGCTTGTGCATTGCGTGCTCATGCTGCGGAAATTGTTGCTGAAAACTCTCTTGATATGCAAGCGGCCAAGAACGCAGGAACAAGCGAGGGAATGCTTGATCGTCTTATGCTCAATGTCGATCGCGTTGATGCGATGGCTGCTGCTCTTGAGGACTTATGTGAGCTTGCCGATCCGCTTGGCGTTGTTCAGCAACACCGTGAGTTGACAAGCGGCCTTGATCTCAAGCGTGTGAGTGTGCCCCTTGGTGTGGTTGCCATGGTGTATGAGGCTCGCCCCAATGTTACAGCTGATGCAGCGGGAATTTGCATCAAGAC
>JAVWLC010000495.1:0-1449 GCA_036638175.1 Raoultibacter sp.
GCCTGTAGGGTTGAGGGGGAGATCGAAAGCTGTTCGTTTGCCTGCAAAGTATTCTTGCAGTTGGTTGGCAGCGCGATTGGTTATGTCTGTTGCTTTTCGTATTCCTTCGAGCGCGACTTCGCCAAAAGCTAGAGTGGTGATTGAGGTTCCATCAGATGCAATGGTTATGCGACCAACAGGGGAGTTGTACGTGAAGTACGTGGAATTACATGATGCCATACGTCCCTCTTTCGCCAAGTATGCAATCTATTATAGTGAAGTTGTTGCGTCAGATCATGACGATGTGATGACAAGCGGCTTGCGTTACAATCAAGGCTACCAGAGAAAGGACCTTGAGCATGTTTGAAACGGTACAAATTGCCCCGTCGATTCTTTCGGCTGATTTCATGAATATGGAGTCAGATATCGCTCTCATAGAAGAAGCTGGAGCGGGGTACGTGCACGTCGATGTGATGGACGGACATTTTGTGCCCAACCTCACCCTAGGCGTGCCGTTTGTCAAGCAACTGAAGCGGATTGCTACAATACCGCTCGATGTTCATCTTATGATCTCAAATCCCCTTGAGCAGTTGCCATGGTTTCTTGGTGCGGGAGCAGACATTGTTACGGTGCATGTTGAGGCGCTTGACGCATCAAAAGGTGAGATCGAACAGGCTATTGAGCTCATCAGAGAAGCGAATGCAAAACCAGCTTTGAGCATCAAGCCTGATACACCGACATCAGTGCTCGAACCTTATATCGCCGATGTTGCTATGGTCCTTATTATGAGCGTGTACCCTGGATTTTCGGGGCAATCGTATATCGAAGGAAGCGATGAGCGGGTTGCTGAAGTTGTTCGTATGGCGAAACGGGTTGGTGCCTCGCCGCTTATTGAAGTTGATGGCGGCATGGGTGAAGCAACCATAGGACGCGTGTGCGCTTGCGGCGCGGATGTTATTGTGGCAGGCAACGCTGTTTTTGGCGCTGCTGATCCCGCCCAAGCCATTGCGCTTTTGAAGCAGGCAGGTAGTCAGGCGCAACCGAGTGCACAAGGCTTGGGGGCGAATGTATAATGCAGCAGCCAGTGTATCTCGATTGGGCTGCAACGGCTCCTTTGTGCGAAGAGGCTGCTTTGGCTATGGCTCCTTATCTCACGTTTGGACCCGCCAATCTACTGGTTGGGGGTAATGCGAACTCACTTCATGCTTCAGGACGTGCGGCGTTTAATGCGCTTGAAGAAGCCCGAGCTTCGATCATGCGTGATCTTGGTGCACGGAGGCCCGATGAGATTGTTTTTACGTCGGGTGCAACCGAGGCTGATAATGCAGCGTTGCTGGGAATTGTGTCAGCGTGTGTGAAGCGCGCTCGGCAACAAGGCAAAAAAGACTTTGTTCCACACGTGATAACCTCAGCGATAGAGCATGATGCAGTTCTTGCTGCCGCTCGGCTACTTGAAAGCCGTGGATGTGA
>JAVWLC010000496.1:0-1448 GCA_036638175.1 Raoultibacter sp.
ACTTGAAGAAGTGAGTGAAGATTGTCTGGTCAGTGTTTTTCAAGGAGCCCTTAAAGACGGCGTAGTTTGTGTTCGGTATTCATTGGAACATGATGCTGAATACGAAATAGCCATCGGCTATGACGAGGATAGTCTGGAAGTTTGTCCGGGGCGCCCTTATGTGAAGCATCTAAGTTTGGAATATGTTGGAAGCAGCAGAGACCTTACTGCTTTTCTTAGGCGACAGCAAAATAAGCTACTAAACATCTCCCGCGATCAACGCAGCGAGCAGGAGACGGATGACGACAATAAGTCAGTCGAGCTAATTCAAAAAAATCTTACTGATCTCAATAATGATATTAGCGGCCTTCACTATGTTAGTGAATCTCTTGCCGCCGTTAATGACGAGATGTCTGCTTTGTCTATCGGAAATACTGGTTATACTGCTCGTTTGGTGGCTGGCAATACAGATGCTAATAAACTGCTAGACAATCTACAGCTTGCTTATCTTCTTGGCGAGTCGCCGCTCGTGTTTGGTGGCGACGGGCGAGGCAACCAACTATACTTCGCCACCTGGATATCTGAACAACGATTGAACCACCAGCAAGAAAAAGTCACGATTTATGCAATAGAAGAACCAGAGGCCCATCTTCACCCGCATCAACAGCGGAGGCTTGCTGAGTACCTTTCAACCGCAGTTAACGGGCAGGTAATCATAACCACCCACTCACCTCAGATAGCTGAGCGTTTCAGCAGTGGTCGAGTGCTCAGACTTCTGTCGAACGGCCCAGACTCAACCAGCGTCGCTCGCGGGTGTGATGCCGCAGTCGATGGAGCTATCGAAGGACTTGGCTATCGACTTAATTCCATATCATCCGAGGTGTTGTTTTCAAGTGGTGTGTTGCTTGTGGAGGGTCCTTCAGAGAAGATTTTCTATGTTGCGTTAGCCCAGGCTCTAAACATGGATCTTGATTACATGAACATTTCCGTTCTTTCGGTTGATGGCGTGGGGTTTGCGCCTTATGTTCGAGCGTGTAAGGCGCTGGGCATTCCGTATGCATTGCGCACAGATAATGATGTTTTTGGTGTTGGGACTACAGCGAAGCGAAGATTGGCTGGCGTGCAGCGCTTATTTGCAATTGCAAAAAACTACTCATGTGACAAAACGCTTGAAGAGCTAATTGATGAAAAAATGCTGAATACGTCGTGGGAGGGTTCGGGCGAAATACCATTCATAGCGCGCAACGTAATAGATGAGATGAAGCCGCTACTAAGCAGGCGCGGCCTATTCCTGTCCGAACATAAAGACCTTGAGCATGATCTCGCTGCAAGTTCTTTAAAGATGGAATTAATTGAACATTTTAAGCCAGCTGACGAAGGTAAGATAGTGGCAGCCATGCAGTACCGCAAGGCAGAAAATATGCACGGATTTATCGCTACGAACCCGCACTTGTGCTGCCTTTTAGGAA
>JAVWLC010000497.1:0-1432 GCA_036638175.1 Raoultibacter sp.
AAGGACAGCCCAGAGAAGTACAGCACTTGTCAGGTCGGGACCAGTGACACGCGCACCATGACGACGTGGAGCAAATTCGTCGTTGGCCAGATTACCGTACGCTGGGTGACGAGACCACACATGGTACTGCCACACAACTTCATGCTCTTTGCCTGGCTTCACTTTGTGTTCAGGATGAACGATGCGCTCAACATGCAGACCGTAACGTTCGATCACCTGAATGATTTTCTTCGGGTCATCAGGGTACCAGTCTTTCACCAAACCCATAGGCTTGTTATTGTGATCGACATAGTATTTGAGTGTAGATCCATCACGAGCCGTAGCAGAACCACACTCACGCAGACCTAACGCCTGCGCCAGACGTAGACGCAGATCAGCTAATGAGAAGTTTTCCATCAACTACCTCTACTTTATCGAAGTTGCGGAGAGTAACGAACGTGTTATCGGCAAACATGACAACGTGATCGCCTGGCTTGAGTTCGATATCAACGTCCATATCGCGGACGCGAAGCACCATGTAGTCATAACCACCTACGATGGATTCTTCAATGCTGTTAGGAAACAGCGTGGTGCCTACGACTTCGCGCACGTAGCTAAGTGCCGTAGTAGGTACGCCATCAAAGTAACAGATGTTAAAGATCGGACCGTCTTCGTAGCAATCACGCAGTTGCTCAAGAAAACGCATTTTCAAAACTGCTTTAATCTTTTTCACGGGAGACTCCAAATTGTTCAGGGAATTTGTTGTAGAGATAGGCAGAGGTCAAACTCCGCAGACGATGAATCGTGAGTGCGTGATTGAAATACCAGTTGGCGTACTGCATACGACGCACGTCACGCTCGGCATTACATGTTGCCCGCCACTCTCCGTTCCAGACGTACTGCGTATTGTCTTTGACACGCAACGCTAATAGCATAGGCTCGGCGTCATACCGAGATGCGGCTTGAGCACGAGTACGTTCAAGTAGGAGCAAATCAGAGTCTTCGGCAGAGCGCGTTAGATACTGAATAAGTTCCGCACTAAACTTGTTAACATCGCGTTGGCTCGGAAAACCTTTGTCCAAGTCCAATGCACTACGAAGTTCACCCATTAGTCGGTCGAACCCGTACATCAAACCTTCGAAAAGCACGGCAGCGTTCTTACGGCAGCGTTCAACAGTTTCGAACATGTCGAAGTCACGGCGATGAATCAACGGGCCTGACGTTGTAAAAAGACCAGTAACATCGAACTCGGCATCGTCTTCAAAAATGCGCGTCTCCCAGAAGTCTTCGTCTATGGTAGCGCCAAGCCGAGCCATGTCTAGAGCATATGACATTAGTTGTGCGGATGCTTCGTTGAACTGAAACCCATTGACGATGTGAACGGGCATGTCACGCATATCTTGTTCCATGATCACTCCTCAAGCAAGCTATGAATTTGAACCCAGACCATGCC
>JAVWLC010000498.1:0-780 GCA_036638175.1 Raoultibacter sp.
GTAAAAAAGCTTGCCGACAATGATGAGATTGGCCGCTACAACGTTGAATCGGTAGCAGTCCCCTCCCTTCTTATCGGGCTTGACCGCATTGAGGATGAACGGCGAGATCAAACGGGTGATTTTGGTGGCATCAATGTCGTTGGAATGCTCGACGGCGAACTCAATTCCTCGATAGCTTCAGGAAACGTCGTGCTATCGCAAGGAGAGTGGATAACACGTGATGACCGCGATGCAATCATCGTGTCTCAACAGTTCGCAGAGCTCAACGGGCTCACCATCGGCGATGCCGTGACGCTCACCGACGCCAAAAACACCAAAGACGCAGCGGAAGTAACCGCTTCGATCAAAGGGATTTTCGAGATTGTGCACGAGATTCCTACCACCATGTCAGGCGACACCTTCCGTTCAGAGAACACCTTCTTTTCAGACTTAGCGTTTTCCCAAAAGATCACGGGCAACGAAGATGACCCGCTGTATGCCTATGCAACCTTCGAGGTAAAAGACCCCAACCGCTACGATGAAGCAGGAAGCGCGCTACGCGATACCGCTATCGACTGGGCCCGCTACACGCTTGTTGATGATTCGGGCAAAACCGAGCGCCTGTCACAGAATTTCGAAGGACTATCAAGCGTCACGTACCTGTTCATGATTGTTGTAGGCGCATGCGGACTTGTCTTGGTTACCCTGTCGCTCGTCTTCTGGGCGAAAAATCGCAAGCATGAAATGGCTATCTTACGCGCGCTCGGTTGCGCCCGCCGGGCACTTGTGGGACAAGTCCTC
>JAVWLC010000498.1:790-1420 GCA_036638175.1 Raoultibacter sp.
TCCTTGAAGCTTGCACCATCGCGCTGGCTGGATGCCTGGCGGCAGCACTTCTGGCCGCACCCCTAGCCAACACCCTCGTCACCGTCATAGCTGCAAACCAAATCGAACAGACCGCAGCAGAAGAAGGAGCAAACGCATCGCGAACAGCAGGAGCAGACGGCCTCGACACGGGCTCCTTCCAAGAAGCCAACGCGAAGGTGACCTGGCAAATCATAGCAACATCGACAGCTGCCGTTGAGCTTATGGTCATCCTTGCCGTCGTGGCAACACTAGTCCCCCTTGCATGCAAAAAGCCCCGTACTGTTCTTGCAGAACTCGAATAAACAAAGGAGAACCCCATGAGCACGTCAAGCACAAACGAAACGAAAACGGCCGATCAGAGCACCAGCCCAACACCAATCCTTGAAACAAGTAATCTGTCCTACACCTATGCTGGAAAACGGTCGAAAACGGTGCTCGAAAATCTCTCGCTCTCTTTTCAGCCGAGCACGTTTTACGCAATTGTAGGACCAAGCGGATCAGGTAAAACAACGCTGTTGTCACTTCTTGCGGGACTCGATACACCCACAGAAGGCAACGTTATATTTGAGAACAACCGCATCCTGCCAAGTCATCTTGCCGCCTATCGCC
>JAVWLC010000499.1:0-1414 GCA_036638175.1 Raoultibacter sp.
GAAGAGGCGGAATAAAGAATTCCGCCTCAAATCTTCAGGGATATTGCATAGGTAGAATATGCCGCTGTTTCTACTTGTCGCTGGCTGGTCGTTCTTTGCCAAGGATCTTGGCAATGCGATCTGAATACTCGATCTCAGTCAATCCCGCTTCTTTAGCGAGGTCGATCACAGGGGCATCATTCCACAATGCTTCAAGACGATAGTAATCACGCGTTTCGGGCTGGAAGACGTGGACAACAAAGTTGCCATAATCAAGTAAAGCCCACAGTCCATCAGCGGTACCTTCGCGGTGGATGGGCTTTACGCCTGCTTGCTTGCGTACTTGTTCTTCAATCTCATCGATAATTGCATCAACTTGGCGGTTGTTAGCCGCTGTCGCAATCACAAAGTAATCGGTAATGGAAATGAGGTCTTTAACCTCTTGCACCATAATGTCAGTAGCTTTTTTCTCGTCTGCCGCACGCGCAGCAATAAGCGCGCACTCCTTTGAGGTTGGTTCTTGTGTCACGAACTTCCTTCCTTCGATTCCGCGTTACGCTTTTTCTTTGCGTTACGCGATCGTTCCACGTAATAGTTCCACACATCCACCGTATCGGGATGCATTCGTCGCTTCTTTTCAATCAAGAATGATAACACGTGCTGAAACGTTGCTAGAAACAAGGATTCCAAGCTCACGATTCCAATGGATTCTCGAATAGCCACCATATCATCAAATGGACGCAGAGGCTCGATGGCATCAGCCGTATACACAATCATGTCGAGATCCGTCATACCTATCTCGGCCGAAGTATGGCGCGCAATGGCCTGCAAGATATCGGGACCGAGCTCGGGGAATTCCTGTTTGAGCGCAAGTGATGCCGAAGGGCCATGCAAAAGCCGTGGCATGCTATCAAGCACAACAGGATGCATACTTACCCCAAGTTCCTGAGAGCGCCTCTGAATCTCTTCGTCGGTATAGTTCTTATCCCAATCGTGCAGCAGCCCCGCAAGCCGAGCCTTTCGTTCGTCAACGCCATAAGCTCTTGCCAATTCAACAGCCATCTGCGAAACACTGAGCGAGTGCTCAAAACGCTTCTGATCAAGACGTTGTTTCAGGCGACCTTTTGCCTGCTCGAAGAATGCATCGGTCAAAGTACTATCGGGCACAAGGCCTCCTTCCGTTGATCAAGTGTGCTTTCAGTATCGAGCAAACGCAAGCTTCTCGCAAGGTTTCAGCGATACAGCCCGTGTGATTTCACGTAGTCGAGAACGCGCTGCATGGTTAGGTAGCGAATAGACTTGCCTTCAGCGACCCGTTTACGCAAATCGCTCGACGAGATAGAAAGCGCAGTTACTTCGGTATACGTAACCGAAAAATCCGTTTGTTCGGCAAGGTAGCGCTTCTTCTCTTCAGACATTGCATACCCAGGGCGCG
>JAVWLC010000500.1:0-1037 GCA_036638175.1 Raoultibacter sp.
AGTCGAAGGGGATTCGCTGAAACTCGCTGACTACTATTGGGGGGTCATATATTTATATGCGCTCAAAAAGCTGTTCACCTCGAATTTCGAGATGCTCAGTGTTGACGATATTGCACGTACAATCTTGAGGCAGGAACCATAACTATGAGTAAAAAAATTGCGCTCGTAACGGGAGCGAGTGGCGGCATTGGCAAGGAGTTTGTTCGATCATTGCTTGCTGAGCCTCTTGATGAGATCTGGTCGATTGCACGTAATCAAGAAAAACTCGAGACACTCAAGCAGGAGTTTGGCGACCGAGTTGTTGTCATTTCAGCTGACTTGGCGAATTCGCAGGGTATCGAGATTGTTGCTGCAAAGCTACAGGACGAAAGCCCAGAAATTCTGTTCCTCATCAATAACGCGGGTGTAGCAAAGATGGGTTCATACGAAGAGTTCTCGCTTGCTGAGATCGAGAACACAATTGCGCTCAACTGCACGGCCTGGGCTGCCCTCTGTAATCTTTGCCTTCCCCGCATGCCATCTGGTAGTTATATTCTGAACATCTCATCGGCATCGGCATTTCAACCGTTGCCTCACCTCAATCTTTACGGAGCCACAAAAGTCTTTGAGCGAAACTATTCACGTGCTCTCAATCGAGAAGTAAAGGAGCGGGGTATTATGGTGACGGCGGTTTGTCCAAGCTGGGTAGATACCGAACTTCTCATGCGTGAAGTGAACGGAAGACTGGTTCGTTTCCACGGACTTGTTGCGCCTGAAACAGTCGTTTCGCAAGCACTGTGTGACGCAAAGAAGGGTAAAGATATGTCGGTGTGTACGCTTTATACGAAGTGGATCCATGTGTTGACGAAAGTGTTCCCGCAAAGTTGGTGCATGAACACGTGGCAACACATGATGAAGCGCTATGATGCGTGAACCACACGTGTCCTGCGGGCTAAAAAAGAGAAATGCGTCCGAGTAAGAAATCCTCAAGAGGTGTTTCGCTTGATCCGATTACCAGGGTGCGTGTTGGGGTAGATCATTGAACAAAAATGTTCAGT
>JAVWLC010000500.1:1047-1377 GCA_036638175.1 Raoultibacter sp.
GAAATGGCAAAGCTGGCTCGGCTACCTTGTTTTACGATTTTGAAACAGATATTCGCCCTAAGCATTGACCAACGCAGCTGCTGATCTGCGCTTAAGCTTGCCACCCACGCGAGCGAAGATGGAACTCAAAAATGCAGCTTCGGGGATTTTGAGCTTGAGGGCAATGCCGAATGTCACAACGAGACTCACGAGCCCACAAACAACTATGTAGCCGAATGCCTGCACGATCGAACCCGAAAGCGGAGCTACAAACAGTTCGAGCACAAACAGCAATCCGCCACCTGCTGCGGCACCAAGCAATCCAAGCAGCAACGCGGACGCGAAAGCCTT
>JAVWLC010000501.1:0-1361 GCA_036638175.1 Raoultibacter sp.
TGTGAGAGCCAGGCGGTCGCCTAAGGCAGTTACGGAAAGATTACCGGTGGGCCCTTTGCCTCAGCAGGAAGAATGTTGAACTTATTTTATGCCTCGAGGGCGCTGATTTGAAATGATCTATAATCTTCTTTGTCACGAAACGACGTCAGAGGATTCTTATGTCTCAATACGAATATGCCGTAGTTAGCATGAACGAAGATTTCTATGAGCAAGTGGTTATCGAGCATCTGCGTAACAGTATGGGATATGAGTATCTATACGGTCCAGACGTACCTCGTACAACCGATGAGTATCGAGATGTGTTTCTTCCGGAAATCCTTCCGATCAGCCTCAGGCGAATCAATCCATCGTTGCCGCGAGCTGCCATTGATGAAGCGGTTTTGAAGATAAGTAGCATCGACGGCGGGACGCTTGAACAGCGCAACGAATCGTTTCATGAGTATTTGCAGTCTGGCGTCGAAGTCCGCTTCTTCGACGGAACGGAAGAGCGCAACGAGATTGTTTACCTGATCGACTACCGCAATCCTGAAGCTAATACCTTTCATGTTGTGAACCAATGGACCTATGTTGAATACTCTGAGAAGCGTCCTGATGTACTTGTTTTTGTGAACGGCATGCCTTTGGTTATGTTTGAGCTAAAGTCGCCATCGCGAGAAGAAACTGACTCTTCAGACGCTTACTTGCAGCTCCGTAATTACATGAAGCATATTCCCGCTCTCTTCGTTCCCAATGCCTTTTGCGTAATGAGCGATATGGCGGATACCCGCGTGGGCACGATAACGGCCACAGAAGACCGTTTCATAGAATGGAAGAGCGTAGATGGGGATTACGCAAACACCGTACACGCTAACTATGAGACCATGCTCCAGGGTATGTTTGCAAAAGACCGACTTATCGACATCATAAAGAACTTCCTATGCTTCAATGACTCGTCAGATAAGGTTGTCAAAATTCTTGCAGGGTATCACCAGTATTTTGCCGTCAATAAGGCTCTTCAAAAATCGATTACCGCAGTTGAAGGCGACGGTAAAATTGGTGTATTTTGGCATACGCAGGGCAGTGGCAAATCGTTGTCTATGGTATTTCTGGCACATTTACTGCAAGAGAAGTTATTGAGTCCCACGTTGGTGGTGGTTACCGATCGCAACGACCTTGACGATCAGCTCTATAGTCAGTTCTGCCGATGCAAGCAGTTCCTTCGACAAACCCCCGAAAAGGCTGCAAGTCGCAAAAATCTCAAGAAGCTTCTCGGTGGTCGTGAGGCTAACGGCATTATCTTTACTACCATGCAGAAGTTTATGGATGGCGACGATCCGCTCTGCGATCGCAGTAACGTTATCGTTATGGTTGATGAGGCTCAT
>JAVWLC010000502.1:0-1342 GCA_036638175.1 Raoultibacter sp.
CCATGTCTTGTTCGCGCAAGCTTGTGATACTCTCGCCTCGATAGCGCACATCGCCTGCGGTGGCTGTATCCATACCCGAAAGACAATAGAGGAGAGTTGACTTTCCGGAACCAGAAGGTCCCATGATGGCAGTGAAGTCGCCCTCATAAAGCGAGAGATCAATGTTGCTGAGTACGTGTGTTTGCACGCCATCGTCCGCATAGCTTTTCGAGAGCTTGTTGGTTTTCATAATGATGGATTTCACGAGTATGCCTTTCTCATTGCTGTACGTTTCGAAAGGTATCGTAGCGGCATCAACATTAAGAAGTCCTTAAGAGCTGAAGGGAAATTCTAGGGTTACCCGCAAGCCTGGCTCTGCGTGTTCTGCGCGTGCTGTGCCGTTCATCTGCTCTACCAGATAGCGCACGATAAACAAACCAAGCCCCGCACCAGGGGCGTCACCGATGTTCAATCCGCGATAGAAGCGGTCGAATACAAACGGCATATCTTCAGGTGGAATACCGGGACCAAAATCACGCACCATAAGACGATACGTTCCGTTTTTGCATATGCCTTCCACATCAATTGATGAGTGCGGGGCATATTTGCGTGCGTTGGCCACTATGTTTTCAAGTGCCTGCTCCAAACGCTTGGCATCGATGGAAACCCAAGCTTCATCAACGCGACCTATGCGGACGTCACCCGTTGCATCAAAGTCATTGACCGAATGACGAACAACCTCATGGATGGGCGTGTTTTTACACACAACAGTAATGTGATCAAGGTCGGCGAGTGCGTGCAAGAATAAGTCGTCGGTGAGCTGTGCCACCTCGTCGCATTTTCGCATGATTGTGCGTGCATAGTCTGCTTGTTCCGCGTCGGTTTGTGCTACGCCCAGTTCGAGGGCTTCGGAGTAGGCCCGAATGGAGGCAATCGGTGTTTTGATGTCATGCGAAAGCACGGCGGCAGTTGTCTTGGTTTGCTCGATGGCGAGTGCTTCAGCGGTGCGAGCCCGTTTGATTTCCTTGCGCATATTATCAAAAGCCCACGTAAAGCGACCAAACGGGTTGCTGCGCTCATAGGCAAGGGGCATCTCAAGGTTGCCGTTGGCTACTTCTTCGGCAAATGATTCAAGTCGTGCGAACGGGCGCACAACGCTTGCATACAGATATGCTGCCATTGCCCATATGCCCACAATACCCGCTATCGTAAGCACCCAGATCACCACGGCAGACCCCATTGAGCGAGTTTCGGCAACTGTACGCAGCGTGTCTTGCGCGCCTGCGAGCGCGACGTCGGCTGTAGCGGGCGAATCGGAGGCGATTGCAGCGCGAGCTTCGTTCAAATCGACAATGCCAAGGCG
>JAVWLC010000503.1:0-1337 GCA_036638175.1 Raoultibacter sp.
TTCTTTCGTTGCATCGGATTGCGAAAGGGCTAGCAGCAAAGCGCCATGACAAGGGTGGAATCGATTTTGATACCACCGAAGCGAAGGTTAAGCTTGATCGTGACGGGCTGCCGACTGAGATTGTCTTGCGTCACCGGACGGACGCAACTGAAATGATCGAAGAGGCAATGATTCTCGCCAACAATACCGTTGCGAAACACCTGTCCGATCGTGGGTTTCCGAGTGTTTATCGTATCCATGAAGCCCCAGCCCCTGAAAGCTTAGCTGAGCTTGTGCCAATACTGCAGGAATTTGATTATCTGAAACAGGTTTCGCTTTCAGACTTTACGGCGGCAAATCCTACGGCGCTGCAAGCGGTTCTGGAGTTGAGCGCAGGCAGGCCTGAGGCGCAACTGGTGTCATCGCTTGTCTTGAGATCGATGAAACGCGCTGAATATCGTGAAGAGTGCAGTCAACACTTTGGACTTGCGAGTGAAGCGTATACGCATTTTACGAGTCCGATCAGGCGGTATCCTGATCTCATTGTGCATCGTATGGTAAAGGCGTACCTGTTCGGAAAATCTGAAACATTTGAACATCAAGTGCAGAGTCTTGCATGGCTAGCTAAGCATGCTTCTAAAATGGAACGAATCGCTGAGGGAGCTGCCCGAGAATCGCAAGAATATAAGATGATTGAGTACTTGCAGCGTGATATCGGCAAGACATTTGATGCGGTCATTTCTGGCGTAGCAAGTTACGGCTTTTTTGTTCGACTGGATAATACCGCCGAAGGACTCGTTCATCTTAAGAGTCTTGGGGATGAGTACTTTGCCCTCGATGCAAAACGCCATATGCTGATTGGGAGTGAAAGTGGCACGACGTATCGCTTGGGTAAGCGCGTGCGGGTTGTGCTTGATGGAGCTTACCCACGTGAGAGAAAACTCGATTTCCACCTTGTCGTCACGTAGGGATATTTGTTCGTGCCATTCTTGGTTGTTTGATTGAAATATGGGCACTCTCCTGGCGAGCTTGTGCTCGTTGGTATAATCGAATGACTTATAGTTTTGTAACCCTAAGCCTTGGCTGGATTGGATTTGTTGACCATGAGAAAGATCATTGCTGTTGGTGCCGCTTTGGCGTTATGCCTTGTACTTGGTGCGTGTTCGGGCGCTTCAAACGGGGATCAGGCTGCGGGGGAGCAAGAAAAGCAAGAGCAGGTTGCTACTATTGACTACACTGTTTCTGACGATAAGCTTGAATATGCACGTGGTGATCAGACGGGGATGGCCTACCGCGTTTCGGTTGCGGAAAGCGCCACGAACGATGATCTTAAGGCGGTTTTCGAGAAGGTTGTCGCT
>JAVWLC010000504.1:0-268 GCA_036638175.1 Raoultibacter sp.
CAATGGCCAGCAGCACATGACTGGGATCAAGCGATCCGGATGTGCAGGCCGATCCGCTTGAGGCGCTAATGCCCTTGAAGGCAAGTTGCAGCAGCATACCTTCGCCCTCAATGAATTCAAAAGAGAAGTTCACATTGTTGGGGAGCCTGTGCGAGCGAGATCCGTTGAGTAGGCTGTGGGGTATTTCGCGCTCAATACGCGCGATTGCGTAATCGCGCAGTTCGGTCAAGCGAACAATCTCCTCTTCCTGCTCGGCTAAAGCAAGCTC
>JAVWLC010000504.1:278-1336 GCA_036638175.1 Raoultibacter sp.
TCAGTGGCTTTAGCAAATCCGACGATCCCTGCAACGTTTTCAGTGCCGCCACGCAAACCGCGTTCCTGTTGGCCGCCGTGAATAAACGCTTTCGCTTTCACGCCTTTGCGCATATACAGAAGACCAGTGCCTTTCGGGCCATAGATCTTATGGGCAGATGCGGACAAGAGGTCAATACCAAGCTCGACAACATCAAGTGGTACATGTCCGAATGCTTGGACAGCATCGGTATGAAAGAGCGCTCCGCCTTCGTGCGCAATTGCAGAGAGCTCGGCGATTGGCTGTACGGTACCGATTTCGTTATTTGCAAACATGATGGACACGAGGATAGTGTCGGGACGCATTGCAGCTTTCAAATCGGCAGGCGATACGAGACCGTCGCCATCAACGGGCAGATACGTGACCTCGAAGCCGCGTTTCTCAAGGTACTCAGCGGTATGAAGGATGGCATGGTGCTCGATTGCGCTGGTGATAATATGACGACCTTTGTTTTCGTATGCCTCTGCTGTTGCGATGAGAGCCCAGTTATCTGATTCGCTCCCACCTGACGTGAAATAAATCTCACGGTCAGCTGCATTAAGGGCCTGCGCGATTGTGGTGCGTGCCTCAGAAAGTGCAACAGCAGCTTCTTCGCCGAGCGGATAAATTGAACTTGCGTTTCCATACGCTTCGGTTAAATGGGGCAGCATTGCATCGAGGACTTCAGGCCTCATCTGCGTCGTTGCTGCGTTATCGAGATATATCTGGGTCATGAGGTGCTCCTTGGGTTAGTCGTTTGAGGTCATCGAAAGATAGCGCTCGCCAGTATCGGGCAAGACAACAACGAACGTTTTGCCAGACAACTCGGGGCGTTGTGCAAGACGCTTTGCTGCCGCAACTGCAGCTCCTGATGAAATCCCAACCAAAAGACCGAATGCTTGAGCGAGTTCAGCTTGCATGGCGAAGGCTTCATCGGTTGTGATGTCGACGACCTCGTTATAGATTGAGGTATTGAGAGTATCGGGAATAAATCCCGCACCAATACCCTGTATTTTGTGTGGTCCTGACTTTCCACCAAC
>JAVWLC010000505.1:0-1333 GCA_036638175.1 Raoultibacter sp.
AATGCGTCGGCCGCAGGATTCTCGCAAGCGCGCTGCTTTGGGATGTATAGCGTTTGCACTTTGCCTGATTGCTGCATGCATCGTGCTTATCTCGTCGCCTGCGCAGGCGCATGCAAAAAGCTATATCATGCCAAAAGTCGACATTACGGCCAATGCTGCCAGTGACGGCTCGCTTGATGTGGTTGAGCAGCGCACGTTTGAATTTTCGGGAGACTTTACTGCGGTTTGGTGGACCTTTGAGAATTTACCAACCAACGCAAGCTTTAAAGTCAATTCCATGAGTTTGACCAAAGTGGATTCCGAAGGCATGCCAACAGGTGAAACCGTCCCGCTTCCCGATACTGCGTTCAATCTTTCTTGGCGCGATGCGGGCGGCCCTGGCAAGGATTCCTATTCAGTTGATTCTCCCAAAAATACGGTGTACGCATTTTTTAATCTGTCGGATGAGAGAGTTATCATCACGCTTGATTACACGATCGTGAATGGCGTGCAGGCATACAAGGATGTTGCCGATGTGTACTGGCAGTATGTTGGAAGCCAGTGGGAAGAGCCATCAAGCAATGTCACGATGACGCTTGCGCTTCCTGTTCCACAAGGTCAGCGTGTTGTCGCGGGCGATAACGTGAGGGCTTGGGGTCATGGACCTCTTGATGGCGTGGTTACCATCAATGATGATGGGTCTATTACGTATAAAGTAGCTGAGGTCAACGCTGGTCAATACGCCGAAGCGCGTGTTGTGTTTCCTGTTGAATGGCTGACTAATTTGAGCGGCGATGGTCTTGCTTTGCGCAATACAAATCATCTTGACGAAGTGCTCAAGGAAGAGCAAGGCTGGGCAGATCAAGCTAATCGTGATCGAATGCTTGCCCTTGGGTTTGTTATTGCCTGCGGTGTGATCTCGGTGTTGCTTATTGCTTGGGCGGTTTGGCTGTATTTCAGGTGGGGCAGGGAATATAAGCCCGATTTCACCGAGCAGTACTGGCGTGATGTTCCGTCTGAGCAAGATCACCCTGTGGTGATTGCGCGCCTGTGGCGTTGGAATCGCGAAAGCAACGATGATCTGACAACGACGCTCATGTATCTTTCGCACAAGGGAGCAATACAAATCAATAAGGGCAGCTACGAAGATTCGTCTTCATTCGGTCGCACGAAGACTGTTGATGATTATTACCTGACCAGAGTACCTGCGGTTGCTGACACGCTGACTGATCCGATTGACATAAAAGCAATGAGCATCTTGTTTGACGTCGTTGCAAAGGGAGCCGATTCGCTTTGGTTCGGCACTATTCAGCAGTACGGCAAAGATCATCCTGAGCGGTTCATGGAAGAGCTT
>JAVWLC010000506.1:0-1323 GCA_036638175.1 Raoultibacter sp.
GGTCCTGTCTCGGGAGCCATCTTCAAGACCACTGACGGCTATACCCAAATCAATGCTTCAAAAGGCGTTGTCCTTGCTACGGGTGGATACCCCGCAAACCCAGTTATGGTACAAGCTCGCAACCCCATCATTCCTGCATGCGTAACCAACCTCAACTTCAATCAGAACAACACAGGCATGGGTATCAAAGCAGCTCTGTGGGCGGGGGCAGCAATGGACACGACACCTGCAGCAATGATCTTTGATCGTGGCTCAGTCGAACCAGGAACCGACGCAGGCTATACCGGCGAAGGCGAAAGCGCGCAATTCCCTGGCGCTGGTCAATTCAACCTCGGCAGTCAACCCTTCCTGAAAGTAGACCGCAAAGGTACGCGTATCACTAACGAAAGCTGTAACTACGACGGAATCTGCCATGCCGCAAGCAATCATCCTGGTGGTGTCTGGTGCCAGGTTATCGATTCGAATGCGCCTGCTGATGTACAGCGTTTCAAGATGCAAGGCTGCGCTGCCATGACCTGGAAATCCGCACTCAAAGATAAAACCGTCGATGAAGCCTATAACGAAAAATACATCAGCACAGGCATCATGCAGAAAGCCGACACACTCGATGAACTCGCGGGGAAGCTTGGTTTTGCTGGAAGCGAAAAAGAACAGTTCCTTGCAACAATCAATCGCTACAACGAGCTTTACGATAAGGGCGTCGACGAGGACATGGGTAAAGAAAGTTACCGCCTCTCGGAAATCAGAAGTGCACCGTTTTACGGCACGTGGTTTGGCGGTTCACTCCTGACAACGCTTGATGGTGTTCGTATTGATAAGAACACCCAAGTTCTTGATCTGGAAGAAAACCCAATCGAAGGCCTTCACGCCGTGGGAACATGTTCAGGTAGCTATTACTCTGGCAATTACCCCGTTTACATTGTTGGCAACTGCCTAGGCCGCAATATGACCTTTGGTCGCCACGCGGTCCGTTATCTCGCAGGTGATATTGCCTAGTTCAGCGCAGACACATACCCATCGCCCTTAAAGGGCATCCTCCCTCATGAAAAAGAGCGCCCTGTGCGCTCTTTTTCATATGCATGAGCGGACTTACACATTAACGACGGCTATCCATTTCAAGGTTGCATTCAACAAGCTCTTTTACGACGTCAAGCGGCAGTGGCTTCTCATAGGGAAATTGGAATGCTCCCTTTGAGTGACTGTATTCCGATAGCTTATCAGCAAAGCGTACAACCGCTTCAGACCCTGGATAAAGGCCAATGTGATGCTTATGGGCAGCGAAGTGAACGAGGTCCTTCTTGCCTGTAAAGGTCGGCATGTTCC
>JAVWLC010000507.1:0-306 GCA_036638175.1 Raoultibacter sp.
GGTCTTTCCTTGTTTGCCGCAGCGCTGCTTTTGGGGATCATGATTCTTCCTACCATCATTACGGTTGCACAAAGCGCTCTTGATGCGGTGCCGCGCAAGTATTACGAAGGCGCGCTTGCTCTTGGCGCTGATCACGAACGCGCAACGTTTCGCGTTATTGTCCCTGCAGCAGCATCGGGCATTATGGCTGCTGTTGTGTTGGGCGTTGGTCGCGCCATTGGTGAGACCATGGCAATCATCATGGTTGCGGGCAATCAGCCCGTTATTCCTGAGAGCATTTTTAATGGTGTGCGCACCATGACTGCC
>JAVWLC010000507.1:316-1267 GCA_036638175.1 Raoultibacter sp.
TATGCCGCTGACCTCCATCGCGGTGCTCTTATTGCTACTGGTGTGGTGTTGTTCGTGTTCATCATGCTCATCACAGTACTGTTCAACATCATCAAGAAGCGAGGTGAAGTGAAATGACGAATAAACTCTCGCTTGCCACGCAAGGAGCTGATTCCCCTGTACCTGTAGAAGCTGACCGCATTGATGAGCTCTATGCTTCGGTAGGAGTCTCGCATGCGCGTAATCGCTCGATCATCTCGCTGCTTTTGCGTTCGTTGGTGTACCTCGGCGCACTTTTGACGACAGGTGTTCTTGCCTTTCTTGTCGGGTATATCCTCGTGAACGGCGTTCCTTATATCACGCCGAGCCTGTTCGCGTGGGAATACACGTCCGAAAACGTATCGCTTATGCCTGCGTTGATCAACACGCTGCTTATGGCTGGTCTTTCGCTTGTTATGGCGGTGCCGCTTGGCGTGGGTTCGGCAATTTACTTGGTTGAGTATGCTCCGCGCGGCAGCAAATTTGTCGCGATTGTTCGTACTACAACAGAGACGTTGCAGGGCATTCCCTCAATCATTTATGGCCTGTTCGGCATGCTGTTCTTTGTGACGGCGCTGCACTGGAACCTTTCGCTGTTGGCGGGCGCTTGTACGTTAGCCATTATGATTTTGCCCGTTGTTATGCGCACAAGTGAAGAGGCTCTTTTGGCTGTTCCTGATGCCTACCGTGAAGGTGGATTTGGGCTTGGTGCTGGACGCCTGCGCACGGTATTCCGCTGCGTTTTGCCTTCGGCAACGCCTGGTATTCTCGGTGGCGTCATTCTCGGATTGGGTAGAGTTGTGGGTGAGGTAGCTGCACTTTTGTTCACTGCAGGTTCTATCGCCCAGATTCCCGCCTTTGCTACCGAGGGATTTGGCGCTGTATTCGATTCCGCACGCACACTTGCTGTTCATATGTACGTGCTTGCAAGCG
>JAVWLC010000508.1:0-1253 GCA_036638175.1 Raoultibacter sp.
GCACAGTTTTTGATCCCGAAAAGATTGCGCTTGTTCCTGATCACTATGTCCCGAACAAGGATATTAAGAGTGCCGAGCAGGCGAAGATTGTACGTGACTTCGCTAAAGCGCAGGGTATCTCACATTATTACGAAGTTGGCTGCATGGGAGTTGAGCATGCGTTGCTGCCCGAACAAGGCGTGGTGGGTGCGGGCGATCTGATTATTGGAGCCGACAGCCACACGTGTACCTATGGTGCGCTCGGTGCGTTTGCAACAGGCGTTGGTTCGACCGATGCTGGTGTGGGATACGCTACGGGCAAAGCATGGTTTAAGGTTCCCGAGTCAATCCTGTTCCGCATTGAGGGTGAGCTGGCTCCTGGCGTTACGGGCAAGGACATTATCTTGCACATTATCGGCATGATTGGCGTCGATGGTGCGCTTTATCAGGCCATGGAGTTTACGGGTAGCGCTATCAAGAACCTTTCGATGGAAGGTCGTATGTCAATCTCGAACATGGCTATTGAGGCGGGCGGCAAGGCTGGTCTTATCGAAGTTGATGACGTTACACGCGCTTACATGGACGGTCGCGTGGAGCGCCCCTACGTTGAGTATCATTCTGATCCTGAAGCTGCATACGCGAAGGTTTACGATATTGCGGCTGCCGATATTGTGCCGACGGTTGCGTTTCCGCATTTGCCGTCTAACACGCGTCCCGTTGCTGAGGCACGTGACATCACCATCGATCAATCGGTTATCGGTTCGTGTACGAATGGTCGTATTGAAGACATGCGTCAAGCGGCGGAGGTCTTCAAGGGTCACACGGTGCATCCTGATGTGCGCTGTATCGTCATCCCCGCAACGCAGCTCGTATACCGCGAGTGCATGGAAGAGGGCTTGATGGACATCTTCCTCGATGCGAACTGTGCGGTCTCAACACCTACGTGCGGTCCCTGCCTGGGTGGCTACATGGGTATTCTCGCCGCTGGTGAGCGAGCCATTGCAACCACAAACCGCAACTTCGTTGGACGCATGGGTGATCCAACCAGCGAGGTATACCTCTCATCGCCAGCCGTTGCCGCGGCAAGCGCCATCTTGGGACATATCGGCTTGCCAGAAGATTTGGATTAAGGAGTACTCATGCAATTCAAAGGAACCGCGCACCGCTACGGGCGCGATGTCGATACCGATGTCATCATTCCTGCTCGTTATCTGAACACGTCAGATCCTGCGGAGCTTGCTAAGCACTGTCTTGAGGACCTCGACGCTGAGTTT
>JAVWLC010000509.1:0-1220 GCA_036638175.1 Raoultibacter sp.
AACGGTTCGTGTTTCGCCACTCCATTCTGCAGTGAACGGAGTGTTGTTAATCATGGCATCGTCCAAGAAATACTGCTTGGACATATAGCTAATTGAGTCCCCGCTCCATCCAACAAAGAAATCTCCACCTGAACCTGATTTCAAGATGGGTGCCCCCGGCCACTTTGCATCAATGCTTGCGCCGTATTTAGCAGTGAGAACATATGGACTTGTGGTGTACGTCGTTCCACCGACGACCACTTTGTATTTACTCGCATCAAATTTGAAATTGATTGTGTAGCTTTTTCGGTCGTAGTAGACATTCACAACCGTCGTTCCATCCCCGCTGACAACAGTGGGCAGCTCTGCCAGCGTCTTTGTGCTGTTGTACGTGATGCGACTCGTAGAAATTGGGAACGTTATCGTGCCAGGAATAGAGACAGGAACAAGAGGTGTGCTGCCTGCAACGGCGCTTGAAGATATTGTACCCACATAATCGTAGCCTGTACTTCCTATGTTCTCGAGATAATAAACCAGCGTGTATGACGCGGTTCCCGAGGTCTTCCATTTTGCCGTGAGCGTAGTGTCATTCGCGGGCATGATACTCGGTACTGCTGCACTCCATCCATCAAAAACGTAACCTGGCCGTGTTGGATTTGCTGGTGCGGTTACGGTTGCTCCGAATAAACCAGAGATCGGAGCGACGTAACTCCCCCCTGCACTGTCGAAGTAAACGGCGTATTGATTGCGGTCATAGTAGACCTTCAGTGTAGAAGTTCCGTCAGCTGAAACCTGCGTCGAAGGCAAGGGTGCTAAAAGGCTAAAGCCCGCATAAGAAAGACTCGTAGCTACAACAAATGACCCCGTTGTACCCGTCATGTTTTCAGTAGCAACAAGCGTGTAGTTGAGAGGATCGCGAGGGTTTGACGGATTCGTCAGCACCAAATTCTGTTGATAGCGTTCGATTTTATAGGGAGTATTAGAAGCGGCTGTATAGACAACCGTATACACTTCGTCTTTCTGAATGTTTGCAAGATTGATCACGATACTTTGCTGGTCTGGCGCATAACCAGTAATCGTTGGGGATGCAATTGTCTTATTGAGCGATCCGCCTTCTTCCACGGCAAAGACTACGGGTTGTCGGGCGATCGAGCTATCCGAAAATACGTAGTTGACCGTTACCGCAAAAGTCTTAAGTTCATCGTACTGAGCATAGATATCGAGATTCGAAGTCACGTTCG
>JAVWLC010000510.1:0-1213 GCA_036638175.1 Raoultibacter sp.
GAAGCACTCAACATTTCTCGAAACACGGTTGGAACGCACATGCGTCACATCTACCAAAAAGCTAACGTTCACGATCGACAACAGTTCATTGACGAGGTCTTATTGCACGTATCACACAGTTCACGTGATACCGACGAACAGCTCACATAACTGAAATGATTTTCGCGAAATAGAGCAGTCTATGCGTTGTGCGATTTTTGCCTCCCCCTCACTGTAATCGGTGCACGCCGAATCGGCGTCCGTATTTGCATGAACACCATGCACCGAAATCAGATACACCAGGAGGGAACAGATGAATATCGATCGCAGAAATTTTCTAAAAGGAGCTCTTGCAACGGGAGCCCTGACAGCAACAGGAGGAATCCTTGCTAGCTGCAGTCCCGCGTCTGCCGCAAGCTCATCAGCTGGCCAAAAGGAGTCTTCGAGCACCAGCAAAGCTCAGCATACATGGGAAATCACGCCTGAAGCACTCACTGACATCACCGAAACAAAAGACTTCGATATTGTTATCGTTGGCTCTGGCGCATCGGGGCTCTCTGCTGCCGAAGCAGCCGCTCGCAGTGGCGCTAAAGTTGCAGTACTTGAGCGCACCGAAGGCTTCCAGATGCGCGGCATCGACGTCGGGCATATTGGAAGCGCTTATCACCTCAGCAACGGTTTCGATCTTGACCCTCGCACCGCAGCATCGTTTTTGCATCTAGCCTCTAATCAGGTTACCAACTACCATCTTATCTATACGTGGGCATCACGATCGGGCAAGGTATTTGATTATATCCAAGAGCTCGCTGGAGCCCAAGGTGTCACGATGGTTCCTGCACTTTCCAACACAGCCAAATACGGATGGGATACGCTGCCTGAGCGCTGGCGCGTTTACCCCGATGCAGTCTCTTTCGTTCGCGGTGATGAAACAGGAGCACTCCGACCTGACGGCAAGACTGTTAACTGGAACCTCGGCGAAGTTCCCTATGATTCAGCGGTGAAAAATGGTGCAGAGTTTATCTTCAAAACTCACGCCGAGCAGCTCGTTGGCGATGCAGCCAGCGGTATTACAGGAGTAGTAGCAACCGCTGAAGATGGCTCCTTGGTGCAGTACAACGCTTCGAAGGGTGTCATTCTGGCCACGGGCGATATTGGCGGCAACGAAGAAATGGTTGATGCGTGGGCTCCTATTACAAAACGCTCCGAAGGTAACGTTTATACGCAAACAGGTGCA
>JAVWLC010000511.1:0-1182 GCA_036638175.1 Raoultibacter sp.
AGCAGCTGTACCGTGGAAGATTTCCTTTTGGGGAAGGTTGAGCTTTTCCAGTAGGAAAGAAGCCCCCGAACTAGGAGTTTACAGCAATACGTTGAAGCTTGTGCAACACACGACTAGCACCTCTACAGGCGACCGCAAATCCATGATCGGTTTAGTGATCGTTTCCCGATGGCCGCAACCCCCGAATACCCGTTGCGTCAATCTTTCAAGATGCGTTCGCAAAAACTAGCGAGTGCGGGAATGTCTTCGGTGATGGTCTCCCACAAAACATCGGCATCTACGCTTCCATACGCATGAGCAATGATGTTGCGAAAACCGCGGATTTGATGCCAAGGAACCTCGGGATTACCAGCAATAAACGACTCGGGCAGATCCTTGACCAGCTCCCCTATTTGCTGAACGTAAAATGCACAGCCGTCCCGATAAAAGGCATCTTCGTCAAACTGTTTTCGACTAGCAAAGAAACGCTGCTTTGCGTCGTCTATCTTCTTGCAGTACTCTACAATGCGCGCAAGAGTACTCTCAGTTTTACCGCTCATACAAAAGCACCTCGTCTTGGTTGATCGTCTTCAAAAAATCTTCGGACAAAGAAGTAGTAGTCGCAACATCCACGGGGACGCCAAGAGCCTGCTCCAGATCATATACGAATCCGCCCAACTCGAGGCCTTTGATGGCTCCCTTGTCTATTCTCAAATCGACGTCACTTCCCTGCTTCGCATCGCCACGAGCTCTCGACCCGAATAGCCAAACCCGTTCCACTCCGTAGCGTCGTGCAATTTCTGCGATGGAATCTCGCATAGAATCGGTCAAGCCACGTGGGACAACCTGTTCCACGGGCAGCTTCAGGTCGAAGGGCATTCCCCTCTGAAGAACTATTTGCGAATACAACGCCGAGATAGCCGCCGAATGACTTAACCCCAAAGCACCAAGAATGTTCTCAGCCTCGATCTTGAGTGAAGTATCTAATCGTGCGCTCACCGTTGTATGCGTCATGACATCCAGCTCCCTGCAAAGCGTTTGTAATAAATATTATTACAATATATTACATACTTCTATCGATGAATTCAAGCGAAGGTTTCAAGGAGTGAGATGGATTTGACTTTCTTCACCTTCACTCTGCTGTTTATCTATAAATCCCTACTTGCAGTGAGTAGGTGTTTTCATTCGCCGCAATCCTCTGAA
>JAVWLC010000512.1:0-1153 GCA_036638175.1 Raoultibacter sp.
AAGTTGACTACGGCGCCAAGCTGACTGCACCGACGCCGCCGCTCAGGCAAGGCTATACCTTTGTGGGCTGGTATCGTGATCGCACGCTTGCAATTCCTTGGAATTTCACTACTGACACCGTAACGGACAATATAGAGTTATTCGCCAAGTGGGCTGCTGTTGTTGATGTTGATGTGCCGATTGATCCCCGTATCGATATTGATGCTAAAGGCAACGTTACGCCAGGAGAAGCGGCGACGAAACCTTTTGTATCCCGTTCGATCAAGCCCATTGCGGTTACCGAGATTGCATGTGCGACAACGGGTACAACTAAGTTGGTGTTTCCTGATGAAGCGCAGTGGTTGGGGATCAAAGTATCCGTGGCGCAACCATCAGATCCTCTGGGTGGAACCGAGATAAAGCTTGGGAGAGCCGTAAGTGGTCGCTTGTTTGAGATTCCTGCAGCACCCCTCAATGGCACATCTGAGCTTCCGCTAACCTTTGGACTTGAATTCCCGGCGGGGACCTCTATTGCGTACGTGCCGTCAGAAAGCGGCACTGCAGTAGCAACGCTGAAGTATACGTTTGCATTGCTATAGGTGAACGCAAGCTGTTGGAAGATCGGTCTTTTGCTCAAGCATCTGTCTGAGAGTCATTATTTTGGCTGTGGAGTCTTCGGCTCGAAGGGGTCAACGGGGCCTTCGGGTTCTTTTGGCTCGGTGCCGTGGAGCTCGGCTAGGTCCTTCACCACAATGCGATCACTCGGGTCGCTCGGGGTCAATTCGGGTTCGTCTTTCTTGCGGAACAGCCCTTTCTTGAAGAGCTTTCTGCTTTCCTCAAACTCCTTCTTCTCCTTATCGCGGGAAATCTTGCCTTTGGGCGGTTTGACACGTCGGGCAACGCTGCGCACAGGGCGGGCGACCGCATTGGTTACAACATCGGAGTAATCGCGTGGGGGCGTGGTCTTCCATCCGAAAAACAGGGAAGCGTAGCGAAGCAAAAGTACGATAGCTACACAGGCAAACGGAGCCCACTGTTCAAGCAGGTGATTTTGTTTCATGAGGGCAAATGCGGTTGATCCTACCAGTGCGGCGCTACCATAGAGCGTGCCTGCCTGGAACGCTTCGGGTTCTCGGTTCATGAACACATCGCGCATGATACCACCACCAACAGC
>JAVWLC010000513.1:0-1134 GCA_036638175.1 Raoultibacter sp.
TATGTCGGCCAAGACCTGTTGATATGGCGGCCGATCACCGCCATTCCACTTAAGAATATCTTTATAGTTTCACACCTTGCTGGCGCTTTCCTGTGCATCATTGCGCTTGCGGGCCTTCCATCGCTCCAGCGCCTTTTGACGACTCGCCCCTGTGCCTTCCTGGGAAGAATCTCATACTCCATGTACCTGATTCATTTCACCGTTATTGGGTTCCTTGGATCATCTCTCATCGTCAACATGGCAAGCCTCGGCTATGGCACCTCACTTTTCATAACCTTGGGCATTCTACTTCCCGTCGTAATTGCATCAGCCTATCTGTTTACGATCATGATCGATGAACCCTCGATCAGGCTTAGCAACCGCTTGGCCAAAACGCTAATGAATTCGCCAAGGTCTACATCAGCTGCTTAGCGGGCACGCGCAGGGATGCGCAACTCTGTGAATGCAAAAACCCGGCGCAATGGCCGGGTCCTTTTTGTCATTCGATAGCGTGCATGTTCGCCCTCTTTTCTTGCAAGGTGAGCTCTCCAAATCGACGCAGGTTCCGCCGCCGAACACACCGGCAGCTCGTGCCGGATTCGAGTGACACGACACGTCACTGTTTCGTCTCGATGAGTCATATTGATGCCTTCCAACTCTCAGGCTAATACTTAAGTCTCAACCTGGGGAGGTATGAAAAATGCAACCGAGATTCGTTATCGTTCCAGCTGTACCCTTGGAAAAAGAGTCGTTCAGATCTGGATCTCGTTACTATGCCGCTACCGTTTCGGGTGGTTTTGACATTTACGACAACCAAGAGAAGGCACGACTGCGACCGAGCTACGCGACAAGAACGCAAGCCGAATCTGCACGTGTGAAGCTGAACAGCGAGTGCCGTAACCCCGACGAACTCTTCCCGCTGTTTCGGGTAGAGCTTTCAAACGCGAACTAGAACTTACTGCAGCTCCTCGCCGTATCATCGTCGCGCCACGGAACGGCGCACTTTGATTTTGTGGCGCGCGCTGAATTACATCCCGCGACGCTTGAGCTCATACATCTCGAATGACTTGCTGATCTCGCCCGGCTCAGTCTGGAGCACACCGTGAGTGGCCGAGCCTCGCAGATCCCACCTGTCCGTCGAAGACATCACCACAC
>JAVWLC010000514.1:0-1124 GCA_036638175.1 Raoultibacter sp.
AACCTTCCTGCCAAACGATGCCGAGGTTTCGTCGCCTAATTCTTCGCGCAGCTGCTCTTTGAGCGCAACGAAGAGAGGATCTGCATGCTTGCCGTTCACATCAATTTTTGCAAAACGGGGAAACGTGGTCCCATAATTGAGTGTACAGAATTCCGATATCTCCGAATCGGTGCCCGGAGCTTGTTTGAGAAACTGATTCGATGGGAAATCGAGGATTTCAAACCCCTGATCACGGTACGTATCGTAGAGGGCCTGCAATTCCTTGTATTGTGGAGTAAGCCCGCACTTTGTGGCAGTGTTCACAATGAGAAGAACCTTGCCTGCATAATCCGAAAGGCTGATCGGCTTGCCATTCGTTGCCTTTACTGAAAAATCGTGGACATTCATAGCTCCTCCTTCAACAACCATCCGACCATAAAGTGTTTGTGCATACTATATTCTCTCGGGTGCCGATGAATTCCATTCGTTGCTCCGATGAAAACAAAAACCCTGCTGGTCAAGACGATCAGCAGGGTCACCAGTTTGACGATCACAATGGAGCGATTAGCACACTACGCGAACACGACGAATGTCTTCGGTGCTGCTCAGCCTTGCTATAGCAGATTCAGGAGCTTCCTGGTCGATATCGAGAAGCGTATAGGCATGATCCCCGCGTGACTTATTGGTCAGGTTTTCGATGTTAACGCCCGCTTCGCCAAATGCGTTGGAAATATGGCTTACCGTGTTGGGGACGTTCTTGTGCATGACAGCTACACGATGGAAGCCAGCAGGACAGGCACCCATATCGCAAGCAGGGTAATTTACCGAGTTGACGATGTTGCCGTTCTCGATGTAATTGACAAGCTCACGCACTGCCATAATGGCACAGTTGTCTTCAGCTTCTGCCGTCGAGGCACCGAGGTGCGGAAGCACGAGTGCGCCCTTCATTTGCATCACTTCAGGTGTCGCGAAATCGGTAATATACGCATGTACCTTACCCGACTCAAGCGCAGCTGCCATAGCGGCATTGTCAACAAGCGTATCACGCGAGAAGTTCAGGAATACAACATTGCCCTTCATGAGATCGCAAACACGCGTATCGACCATTCCGATAGTGCCTTCGACTGCCGGTACGTGGATCGTAA
>JAVWLC010000515.1:0-1118 GCA_036638175.1 Raoultibacter sp.
GAGGACTTCGGTTTCGAGAAGCCTTCAACCAAGCAGGCTGCAGCAGCCATCAAGGCTCTCGGTTGCGAAGGCCGCACAACGGTTGTTGTTGCTGACGACGATGTAAACGCATACCTTTCGCTGCGTAACCTCGAAAAGGTAAACGTTATCCCCGTTGCTGAAGCAAACACCTATGAACTGATCGACAACAAAAAGCTGATCTTTACAGCTGCCGCTCTCTCTCGCATCGAGGAGGTGCTCGCATAATGAAAGATCCTCGCGAAATTATCATCCGCCCCATCATCACGGAGCATAGCTACGACATGATGGCTGCAAACACCTATACTTTTGAGGTTTCGAAAGAAGCTAACAAAGTAGAGATTAGCCAGGCAATCGAAGCAATCTTTGATGTAAAGGTTGTTAAGGTTAACACGCTCAATGTCAAGGCAAAGCCGAAGCGCGTTCGCTATCAGCTCGGCAAGACTCGCACGTGGAAGAAGGCCATGGTCACCATCAAAGAGGGTGAAACCATCGAGCTGTTCGCCAATAACTAGGCGATATCGATACATCAGTAAAGAACCGGGTTGGGCATAAGTGCCTACCCGGTTCTTTTTTATTGCTCGTTTGCTCAGTAGCTCCTGATTAAACTCAGGCGCATTTTAGAAACCATCTCGCGGACTGAGACGAGGTGCGATACAATCCTCAAGGAGCACAGGATGGTTTCCTGGGCCACAAGGAGACCATGTAGGTTGAAATTAAGACGGGAGCACTGGATGAAGGTTACTGAAAAGAAGTTGAGCGACGGCAAAGTGCAGCTTGAAGCCGTAGCGACACCGGAAGAAGTCGATCGCGCGCTGACTGCCGCCGAATACGGGTTTGCTCAGCAGATGAACCTCAGGCCGCAGCAAGGGAAAAACATCGCTCAGATTGCTGAAGCTGAACTTGGGATCAAAGATCTCGTAGCCATTGTTGAGCCCCAAGCAGCAGAGTTCCTTGTTCCCTTTGCTATCGACAAGAAAAATATCATTCCTTCGTTTCCTCCCAAGGCAACGGCAAAAAGTCCGATGAAGCGTGGGCAGTCATATACGTTCGAGATAACGGTTTCGCCGCGTCCTGAATACGAGCTCTCTTCTTATGAG
>JAVWLC010000516.1:0-1097 GCA_036638175.1 Raoultibacter sp.
GGAATTTGCATCAAGACGGGGAATGCGTGTGTGCTGCGTGGCGGTTCGCTTGCGGCTCACTCCAATGCAATCATTGCGCGCATTGTCCATGAGGCTGCCGTAGAGGCGGGTATGTCCGTTAATTGTATACGAGCTATCGAAACTACTGATCGGGCTGCTACAGACGAGCTCATGAGCCTTCATGGCGTCGTGGATGTACTGATACCTCGCGGGGGTGCTGGTCTTATCAGGCATTGCGTAGAACACTCGAAGGTGCCCGTCATTGAGACTGGTACGGGCAACTGCCATATTTACGTGCACGAAGCTGCTGATTTTGCTGTGGCGCAAGCGATTGTTTTAAACGCGAAGCTTCGCCGTCTTGGCGTCTGCAATGCTGCCGAGGGGCTGCTGGTTGATCGTTCGATTGCCGAAGCGTTTCTACCCGCCATGATGAGTGCGCTTGCTGATAATGGTGTGTGCTTGCACGCTGATGAGCAGGCGTTGACGATTGCGCAAAACGCAGGTATCACGAGCGCGTGCGCCGCAACCGATGAAGATTGGGCAACAGAGTATCTCGATCTGGATATTTCTGTAACTTGCGTTGACGGGCTTGAAGAAGCTATCGAGCACATCAATCGTTATGGCACCAAGCATTCTGAGGCAATTATTACTGCAGATGAAATTGCTGCCGATCGTTTTGCTGCTGCAGTTGATGCCGCCGCGGTTTACGTGAATGCATCAACGGCTTTTACTGATGGGGGAGAGTTTGGCATGGGAGCCGAAATCGGCATCTCCACTCAAAAGCTGCATGCGCGCGGACCCTTTGCGCTTGAGGCGTTGACCTCGTATAAGTATGTGTTACGCGGTACAGGGCAGGTGCGTGCGTAAGATGGCGGTTGTTTCGGAGCGCTTTGATTCACTTGGACTTGAGGACCCTAGTAGAACCTATCGCTTGGGAATCATGGGCGGTACGTTTGATCCTATTCACATCGGACACCTTGCGTGTGCTGATCAAGCGCGCGAAACGTTTAACCTCGATGCCGTGATATTTGTTCCAGCAGGAAACCCTGTCTTCAAGAAGGATAAGCAGGTCACACCTGCGGCCGAGCGCTTAGAGA
>JAVWLC010000517.1:0-260 GCA_036638175.1 Raoultibacter sp.
GCTTCATCGCAGCCCAAGTATTTTCACTCGCTTGCAAGTGCGGCAACTGCGGCAATGCAAGCAGACGCTCAAGTGGCCATGGAGATGTTTTCGATGAAGTGATTGTATCCGCTTGGAGCGTGAAGCAGTACGTCTGGTGGACTGTAAAGAGAGAAGGGAATGCTATGCCAACCGCAACATACATGCATATCGGAATTCCGATTACCGAGAAGAAACCAGGAATGACCTACAACGAGGACATGAAGTTCTGGGTCTCAAAC
>JAVWLC010000517.1:270-1053 GCA_036638175.1 Raoultibacter sp.
GACTACGATTACAAGGTCGAGTACCTCAAATTTGAAGAAGGAACACCGTTTCCCGAAGAACTCCACCGCAATTGGCATGTGGCCTATGCGGTTGATGACCTTGACTATTATGCTGAAGATGCTGATCGCATTATCTGTGGACCTATGGATGCAGGTCCTGGCGTTCGCCTCGCCTTTGTCGTAAAAGATGGAGCGATTATCGAACTTTACGAGGACAAGAACTAACGCTTAGAATGAGTTGGGCGGCTACGGTGAAGAGCATTTCAAGGTGAGCTTTAGCACAAGTTGCCCATAATATTTTCTTGCGCACACGTGAAAGTGTGGTAGACTAGACAAGTTGTTTACTCAAGAGGGAGAGATCTCCCCACCTGTTTCGGCGCTACGGCTGCTGATGGGTTGCCTGAATAGATACCGCACTAAGCGGATATGATATACAAGCAAACCCGTGGCCGAGTCCACGGGTTTTTCGCTTCTTACGCGCGAAAGCGCAAAGAAAGGGAGGTGAGCGCGATAGGTGCTCAAGAGCCACGGCTCAATGAAGAAATTACTGCCAGGGAGTGCCGTCTGATCGGCTACGACGGTGAGCAGCTTGGAATTTATGCAACGTCCGAAGCTCAGCGTACTGCCGATGAACAGGGCTACGATCTTGTTGAAATCGCACCAGGTGCAGAACCGCCTGTGTGCCGCATCATGGATTACGGGAAGTTTAAGTATGATCAGGCTATCAAGGCCAAGCAGGCCCGTAAGAACCAGAGCAAGATCGAAACAAAGGAAATGAAATTC
>JAVWLC010000518.1:0-1034 GCA_036638175.1 Raoultibacter sp.
GTGTGCGTACATGACCGAAGAGGCGGGCGACGTTCGCGAAACTCCGTTTGATGAGATTTGGAAGTCCAGCGCTGTGTTTGAGAAGCTTCGCAGCGAAAACTACGGCGGTGCATGTGGTACCTGCGATTATAAGGATGGCTGTGGTGGTTGCCGGGCTCGTGCGGCTTATTACCACGACGGAGACATTATGGCGCAAGATGAATATTGCGCTCACGGACAAAAGCTCGAAGCAGCTGTGTAAGTAAGGACAGGATATGAATATGAAAACTCTCGAACGCGATGCGAAGTTCTACCTCGCGGGACTCTTCGTCATCGCCCTTTGCCTCGGTGCATGCTTTCTCTCAGGATGCACCGAGGCACCAAAAGCTCAAGCTGGAAGTGATGCAGAAAGCGCGGTAGCCGAAGGCTCGCAGGTTGTACGTTTCACGGATGATTTGGGTAATGAGGTCACGGTTGATAATCCCCAGCGCGTAGTGGCTTGCATGGGCAGCTTTGCAAATACGTGGGAACTTGCAGGTGGAACACTTGTGGGAGCAACGGATGATGCGTTCACAAGCTACGAAATTGCTTCAGCTGAGGTTGCTCAGGTGGGGGATTTTACTGCACCTAACCTTGAGGCGATTATCGCTCTTGAACCTGATTTTGTAATCATGACTGGTGCGTCGAGCGGTAAAGATGGTGTAGCGAGTCAGACTGATCTCAAGCAAACTCTTGAGGCATCGGGTATCAAGGTTGCCTATTTCAACGTGACAACGTTCGACGACTACCTAAGGATGCTGCGAACTTTCTGCGATATAACGGGCCGAGATGATTTGTATGAGCAACATGGGACCGCCGTGCAACAGCAGATCGAGTCGATTAAGACGGCAGCCGCCTCACAAAGTGAACAGCCACGCGTGCTGCTCATGACTACATTTTCGGGTGGGACGCGGGTTCAAAACTCGGCAACCATGACAGGTACTATGCTTGCTGATCTTGGCGTGGTAAACCTAGCTGATGAGAACAAGAGCTTGTTGAAGGATTTCAGTCTGGAG
>JAVWLC010000519.1:0-1006 GCA_036638175.1 Raoultibacter sp.
AAGCAACAGCTACTGCTTCAACATGTCCTGTGTTGCGCTCGCACACATCGCGGTACGTTGGGCTTTCGGTTGTCCCGTTTGCGTATCCTACCTGTGTTTTAACAACTCCGGGAAGACGTTTGAGGTAGGCTTCGAGTCCCCAAAAACATCCGCCTGCAAGGTAGAGCATGTGAAGCTCGGTATCAAAGGGGGGTGTGGGCTGGGTATTTGATGAGGGTAATTGCGCTGGTGTCGTTTGCTTTGGCGTCATGTGGTGAGTCCTTCCTTTAGTATCGGGCTCATGGTAGCGTGTTTCTCTTTCAATGAGCGTTGATCGTACCGAACCGTTATTGTTTCGTAGCACTGCGAACTGTTACGTTTCTGTTGCGCGGCATGGTTGTCAATGAGGTAGCAAACGAGTTAAGGTATACGGAAGCTATTCGTAAAAGCTGCTCGAAAGGAACGTGTCTGATCATGGAAATGGAAAATCAACTCGACGTATATGATGTCGCCGTGATTGGATCGGGACCTGCGGGAATGACAGCAGCGCTCTACGCTTCTCGAGCGGGGCTTTCCGTAGCTCTTTTTGAGCGAATTACTCCTGGTGGGCAGCTGGGACAAACGGAGCATATTGAAAATTATCCAGGATTTCCCGATGGCATCAATGGCTTCGATCTTGCGTTTGCTATGAAGCAGCAGGCTGATCGTTTTGGTACTCACAACATTGGTGAAGAGATTTTGTCGGCTGATTTGGAAGCAACACCGAAGATTCTCAAATCGGGATTTTCAGAATACAAAGCGAAAAGTGTCATCATTGCTACGGGAGCGAAGCCGCGCCGCCTTGGCATTGATCTTGAGGATGATCTGCAAGGCCGAGGGATTTCGTACTGCGCTACCTGCGATGGAAACTTTTTTCGAGATCGAGATGTTGTGATTGTGGGCGGTGGCAACACTGCTGTTGCTGATGCTATCTATATGGCGCGCATTGCTCGCAAGGTCTACATTGTGCACCGTCGTGACACGCTTC